>CAYUZH010000011.1:0-8460 GCA_964449635.1 uncultured Candidatus Peribacteria bacterium
TGGAAGAACCGATTGCAAAAATCGAACTCGTCACTCCTCGTGAGTATGTAGGAACACTTATGCAACTCTCTCAAGAACGTAGAGGAATTTTCCTCAATCAAACGTTTCTCGATCAAGATAGAGTGATGCTTACCTATGAACTTCCGATGAGTGAACTGATAGGAGATTTTTATGATGAAATCAAGAGTTTATCGAGTGGGTATGCTTCGCTCAACTATGAGTTTTCAAAATACCGAGAGGATGAGATGGTGAAGCTCGATATCATCATCGCTTGAGATCCTGTCGATGCGCTTTCTCAAATTGTTCATAAAACCCAAGCGACGCATGTAGGAGGTCGTATCGTCAAAAAATTAAAAGACATCGTTCCAAAAGCACTTTTTGCGATTGCTCTCCAAGCAGCCGTTGGGTGAAAAGTAGTCGCTCGTGAGGATATATCAGCGATGCGTAAGGATGTAACTGCCAAGCGCTATGGAGGTGATATCAGTCGTAAACGTAAACTGCTTGATAAGCAAAAAGAATGAAAGAAAAAGATGAAACAGTTTGGGAAGGTCAGCCTCCCAAGTGAAGCGTTTATTAGTTTGTTGAAGAAGTAGGAAAAAAGACGAGTTTTTGACTCGTCTTTTTTATTGTTTTACATATAATGTATGTAATAAATGTTTATAAGGGAAATATGAATAAAAATGTAGTTGAATGAACCAAGATATTTGTTGTTTGAACCGCCTATATATACCTATTGAAATATGCTCTTTGAATTGATAAAATATCCTCATTAATTAAAGATAAAGATATCCAAATTTTACTTCTTATTATAATATCAGGATTCATTATCTTTCAATTTCTTCTGTTCTTAAAGAAATTCTTTTGAGACTTTAAAAATTTCTTTTTTAGTAATCTTGTTATATTCTGTTTCTTTCTCTTACTACTTCCAATTATGTGGTATCCTTTCCACTTTAATTATTTACTCTTTGTTAAGGTAAAAGATTTACTCCCTTGGAAATTGATAATTTTAATTCCTTTACTTACAGTTTTTTCTATCGCTATACTCTGGGGAAGGTATATATGGCAATTAATCTTTACTAAAATTCAAAAATATTTTTATGGCTTGGAGAAAAATGAAAGTTGACTACTTTTTGCTGATTCTCCGCTTGATTGAAAAAACAAAGAAGAAGATAAACTCTGATTTTATAAAAAAGCTGATATTTTTTCTAAACTAGTTAATAATAATTGAAGTAGTAATACCTTTGTATTCTGACTTATCGCTCCGTGGGGTGGTGGAAAATCATCTTTTCTTAACATTTTTAAGAACAACCCTATCAATAATAATCACATAATCTATGATTTTAATCCATGGTATTTTGAATCTGAAAAAGACTTATTAAAAAATTTTCTAGACTGACTAGCTCAAACAATAAAAGACAATTACACTGATTACTTACCAGACTTAGAAAATGACTTTGATGAACTCGTCAAAATTTTACAAGAAAAAACTAGCACAATAATAGGCATTAGTTTACCTTTCACAGCTGAAAAATCCCTTATTGATATAAAAAAGAAAATAAATAATAGTTTAAAAAAAATTGAAAAGAAAGTAATAGTAGTTATTGATGATTTGGATAGAGTCTCATTAGAGAAACTAAAAGGTATATTTAAAATGATTGATTTATGCCGAAGTTTCCCTAATACAAATTTTATAGTATGTTATGATCCTGAAAATTTCAATAGCATTGAAACTCCATTAAAAATAACTCATTCAAAAAAAATTGAAGACGAAGGTAAAAAAATTTTTACTCAAAAGAGTAATGAAAAAATTGATAACTCTGAATTATTAAGCTTTATTGAAAAAATTATTAACGTACATTTCTCATTAGAAATCGGTATAAGTGAGATAAAATCATACTTTGAATATGTCTTTTTCGAAAGAAAAGAAAGTATTTTTTACGAACTCAATAACTGATTCTTCGATATCAAAAAAAATATCTCTTCACTATATGATAGTATTTGGAGGGATTATCTTATGAACCCTAGATGAATTAAAAGAGTATATAATTTGTTTGTTTATTTATGGTACAATGAAAAACATATATCATTTTCGCAGCTTTTTGATAATAGTTTTTGAATTAAATTCGATACTTTTTTAAAACTCTACCTTCTTAAAATATATCATAAAGATTTATATGATTGTATAATAGATAATTTCAAGAATAAAAAAGAGTATTGATTAGATAATTGATGAAATATATTTGCAATTTGACATGCTTTTTGAACTTCTAAAGATTCAAGAAAATCCGATTATGAAGGCTATTTAAATACTTTATCATATGAGAAAAGCCTTCTAGTAAAGGATATATTTTGATGACCAAAAGATACCAATAATGAAATAAAAGATATCATCCAAAACTTTTATAGATATTTAGATTTATTAGAAACTTATGAAAAAACATCTTTTAATATTTTTATGCAGGAATGAATAAGCTGAAAGTACTGAACGTTAAAAGAGTTTATTGAAAACACCCTTTTTGCATTTGATACAACCACAAGTAAAGAAAAAATAGTAAATGAATTTGTGTTATTTTTTACAGAAAATATTCGTAACTTTAATGAAAGTGAAAAACGTAAGAAAGCGTTAGAATTCATCAACTATGCATTAGATAGTTTTTTTGTTTATTCTATTAACTGAGTATTAAGCAGATTTCGGTACGATATAATAAAAATTCTTGATTATATAGCCCCCTATGATAATACAAAGCCTGAAAATTTAAAATATATTTATGATTTTGTATACTGAGAGTGAGAAGAATGGAAGGGTAAAGGAGTTTTAGATAAACTATTTGAGAATAAATGGTGAATTCCTTGACTCTATGTATGCCTGTGATTTTTCGCTGATAGGTATGATAGAAGAAGTTTAAACTTTTTCAATTACGAAACTTGAATTACACAATTAACCAATGAAAATTGGAATGCAAAATGATGAGATAAGTATTACTTCTCAGCAAAAATGGCTAGAAAAATCTATTCATTATTCAAACAACATTTTATTATAAAAGGTAAAAATTTATTTAAAGAGATAGAAAATTTAGATGAAAAATACCTTAAAACTTTGCAAAATACTTCAAGAGAAAGAGACAGAAAAAGTGTAAGAGCATTTATCACCTATTACCTTACTTATTGAATTTGATACTTTAATTGGATAGATGATGAAACAAGATGGGATGAGTACAAAAATCAGCATGAATGAATAAAAAAAGAGTTGAATGCATACTATTTTAATGTATGTTTCAAAGATAATTTAGAAATATTCTTAGACTATCTTGTATGCCATATAGGATGAGAAATAAATTCAAATTACTTTCTTGACCGTATAGATAAAATTTCTGAGATAGTAGGAATTTTTAAATTAGAAAGAGTGTATGAAATTTTTGATAAACGCTTACTTAAAAATTTCCTTATTGATAATCGGAGTGAATTAACTAGGCTGTTGAACGAGAAATGAGATATCATAGGATATGAATTCCAAAATGATAAGTGAATATTGAAACTTAAAGAAATATCACCAATTCTTGAAAGATTAAAAGATTATAAGGAAGATTCTGAAACAAGTTCAGAATGACAAGTACTATAACCTCCCTCCCCCCTCTCCAAAGAGGGCTTTTTTATTATACCCTCTTGCGAATAGTTATAAATAAGTATACTATCAAGGTTTATTTTTAACTCCCCTTTATGAGTGATACTTTTACAACGACAACGAGACAAAGTTGGTTTTCACGTATCATCAGTTCATTTGTCGGTATCCTGTTTGGTATCTGACTTTTTTTTGGATCATTTTTTATCCTTTTCCTCAATGAAGGCAGAGTAGATTTTTGAACTCTTGCGGAGAAAGCTCCTCTCCTCAAACAAACAGACTCTCCAACCCCTGAGTATAGTGGGAAACTAGTAGCCATTGAGTGAGACCTCACAACAAGAACTCCACTCTGAGATACTTTTCTCAAACCAAATACATATCTTTTAGTAAAAAGAAACGTAGAAACCTACGCTTGGAAAGAAGATGAAAAAACAGAGACTCATAAAGATATAGGAGGTTCTGAAACTACGACAAAAACCTATACGTATGAAAAAAAGTGGCTTGAGAATCCTGAATCTTCTTCAAGATTTCAAGTTCCAACCGGACATACCAATATCACTTCTGATATCAAAAATACTTCTTTTACCAATGGAGATTTAAAAGTAGGAGATTATAGCCTTTCAAGTCAGTGACTTTTTATCGAATGATGAGAAACTCTCACTTTAAACACTGAAAATACTCTTCTTACTGGTTCGTATATTCTTGAAAATAATTATATTTACAAAAGTGTCGGAACATGAACTCTCTCAAATCCTGAAATCGGTGATATACGTATATCATACCATGTTATAATCTCTCCCCTTACAAATACAACGTCTTTTTGACAACTTGATACCACGAAAAAATCTCTCCAATCGTATCAAGCAACAAAATACCGTTCTTTTTACGAAGTTAGGAATTGAAATAGATGAGAAGCTGCTACTACCCTGCATCAAGAACATACGATGATACAATGGCTTCTCAGACTTGCTTGATTTCTCTGTATGTTCGCTGGGCTGAGTCTTGTTGTATGACCTATCTCTGTATTTTTTGATGTTTTACCATTTTTAGGAACGGTTTCTCGTTCGATTCTCTGATTTATCAACTTTTTTATCGCTCTTGCGCTTTCTACGGTTACGATTATTGTTTGAATGATATTTTACAATATCTATGCTCTTATCGTTGTTATCCTTATAACACTTTGAGTAATTGGATATTTTCTCAATAAAAAATATAACACAAATTCTCAACCTCAAAGTACCACTCCTTGAGTGTAAAATTCTTTTTAAAATATATAGCCTATGATTTTCTGAATTCTCTCTTCTCTCTGTGCTGCTCTTGGAGATGTATATTATAAAAAAGCACTTAAAATCTCCAATCGCTATATCTCCGACAGTGTCTATCAGTTTATCGGATACGGGTTTCTTACCCTTTGTCTTCTTGTTTTGGTTTACGCTGTTGAGTGATGAATTGGGACAGTAAGTGCTGGACTTATTGGACTTTTTTTTCTTTCTAGCGGTTTCAATGTCATCGTTGAGTATCTTGAACAATATTCTTTTCGTAATGAAAAAATGTCGGTTCTGGCTCCTTACTCGGAAGCTCATACACTTTTTGCCTCGGTGCTTGGATTTTTATTTTTTGCTGATAGTTCGCTCATTGCTTTCCTCAGTGCCATCGTTGGTGCTGGAGTTCTTGTGACTTGAAGTATTGATTTTAAAAAATTTAAGATAAATCGTTACTGTATCGCTTTGATACTCTGAGGAGTTCTCACTGCTGTAAGAATTATCATTTTTTGAGTGGTTCTTGAAACGATTAATCCGATATCTTCTATATTTCTCTCCCTCGCAACCGCGTTTGTGATTATCGTTTTTATTATGCTTCTCAGGCGTGAATCCGGACAAGTTCTCAAAAGCCCCTTGAAACTCAATAAACTGATTTTTGCAGAATGAGCTTTTTGGATACTCTGAGTAACGATTACCCTTTTCCTTATAAAGAGCGAAGGTGTTGTTCTAGCTGTACTTGCTTCGATGACATACCTCTGAGTGGCTCCTCTTATTTCTTATTATTTTTTCAAAGAAAAACCAAAGATGAAAGAGGTTTATATCATCCTGATTGTTCTTGGTTGTGTCGCGGTTGGAAGTTTTTTTGGGTAAATTTTAATCCTCTTACTTTATTCTTACCTTGTATAGATTATAATCAAATCTATACATATTTTTGATGAAAACTATGCTTTTTACAAAAACAGAGAAACATCTCTGAACTGAAATCGAGATTCAAATCGTTTCAGAAAATCCAGAAACTGAAAAAGTTATTGAAGATATCTTTTTGTACTGCGAAGACTTTGAGTCTGAATTTTCTCGTTTTCGTCCTGAATCAGAACTTTCTCTTGTAAATAAAGAGAAAAAAAGAACGATCTCCGAAAGATTTAAGAAACTTTTTGAGCTTTCTCTCAAGTACTATGAACAAACAAATGGATATTTTTCTCCATTTGTGCAAGTCAGCCAACTTTGATACAGTCACTCTTTTGATAGTTGAGTATTTGAAAAAACTTCTTCAAGTCACTGAGATACTTTTTATAAACTAGAATGAAATACTCTCTCTCTTTGAACGGATACGACACTTGATTTTTGATGAATTGGAAAATGATTTCTCGTTGATGAGATAACTAAAAAACTTGATGATTTTTGATATAAAAACTTTTGTATCAATGCCTGAGGAGACCTTTTCGTAAGAGGAAAAAGTGATCAAAATTTCGCATGGGGAATCTGAGTCGAAGACCCGCTTGATGGTCAAAACTGCGCTGTTTTTTATTGCCAAGATTGTGCTGTCAATACTTCTGGTTGATATAGGCGAAAATGGAACATACAGAACCAAGAATACCACCATCTCATCAATCCTGCTACTTGAGAAAATACGAACAATTACCTGAGTGTGAGTGTGCTAACAAATTCTTCTGCCTATGCTGATGTTCTTACAAAAGTCCTTTGGCATACTCCACAAGAAGAATTAAAAAACTTTTTTGAGAAATATCGAGTTGATGGGATATTAATAACGAAAAAAAATGATTTTATTCTTTCAAAAAATATGGAAACTCGCTATATGTTTCGAGAGCTTGAGAAGTAAAGATGTCACTTCTCTCTTTTTGCGTCGTATATAAACTTATAATTATTTAAATAATTTTACTCTATGAAAACATCACTGAAACTCATTTTTACTCTCTTAGTTTTACTCAGTAGCCTCAATATATCACAGTCACTCACTTTCGCTGACGATGATGATAATGAATATGAAGATCGCTATGAAAGAGAAGAAGACGATGACTGGAAAGAAGCTTGATACAAAACTCGATACTTCGAAGAAGAAGACTGGGACAAAACTATTCAAGACATTGTGAGTAGCCCTTCCAAAGAAGTTTCTCAAACAGTAAGTAACAAAGAAAGTATTACTCCTATCATTAATACTCCTGTTTCCAATATAAAAGCTTCCGCACCAAAAAAAATAGTAGTCCCTCAATATCAAGTAAAAAACATAGCAGTAGATGCTTCAAAGATAACAAATACAAATTCTACTTTCAGTCCAATTGCCCTTTTCATAGGAGCCAATGGAAAAGAATTTACTATCGTTCAAAAAAGTTCAAATAATTCCTTCTCTTTTATTGAAAATTGAAAAGAATCAAAAGAGTACTTTTTTCATAAAGCTGAAGTTATTGCGTATTTAAACTCTCTTAACCCAGCTATAGAAAAGAGTTCTTTTGAATCACAATACACAGAAACAAACTCTCTTTCACCTGATTATGCCCGTGCCGTTGCTGAAGCTGAAGCACAAGTAAAAGCTCTTCAGATAAAAACCTGAGAAAAAGCCTTCATACTTGAGAGACCGCTCGTACCAACAAGACTCAATGCTTCCCTCAAAAAGAAAGAGATACTTGTTCAATCTCAAAAAGAGACTATTATACAAAAGAAAAATCCTTCAAAAACAACTCCAAAAAAGAAGCTTCCTGTAACTCAGACAAAAGTTATTGCTACTCCAAAAACACCAACAAAAGTTGTTACACAAAAACCAGTAACTTCTCCAAAACCAACTCCTAGCCCGGTAGTTGTTACTCCTGCCCCTGAACCAGTTGTTCAACTTCCTCCTCCAAGTACAAATACAAGAGCCAGTTAATATTATTATTTTAGTTCCATTTTTATTATGATGAGATATATATGGTGAATCATTCCATGAGCGTTTTTTGTTAGTATGTTTTGGTTTATTAACCAATGATGAGTAAATATAACACTAAGAAATTTTTGATGGGTTGCTTTTGTATATCTTTGCCTTTCTCTTATCATCTCTCCACTTGTTGAACTCACAGGCAAACAATCTCTTCGTCCCTATAGAAAAGTATTTTGAGTCCTTGCATTTTTTGTAGCCCTCGTTCATACAGGAGTTTATTTTTATTATGAATATATTTATAATGAAACTTTGTTCGTACTCAAACATTTTTACTGATTTGATGTTGCGAGTGGTGTTATTGCTATTATTGTTATTTCTCTCCTTGGAATAACTTCTCTCAACGTTCTTCATAGAACAATGGGAAAATACTGGAAAAATATTCATATGCTTGTTTTCCCTCTTTTTTGTATCGTCGCACTTCATGTCGCTTTTGCTTCAAGATTTGATGCAAAATATATGATTTTCATTGCTCTTGTTATTTTCCTAAGAGTTTTTGCATTTTTAAAAACACAAGAAACTTCAAAAGAAAGACTCACAAATTGAAAATATCTTTGTGTTCCGTGTTGATATATCTACGATCCAGCAGTCTGAGACCCCGATAGTGGAATCGCTCCTTGAACGTCTTTTGAATCTATCCCCGATAATTG
>CAYUZH010000011.1:8506-22138 GCA_964449635.1 uncultured Candidatus Peribacteria bacterium
AAAAGGAAAGGTATCAGAAGTTAGCTTCTTGAATCCAACAACCGTTGAATACTCTCTTGAATTCAAAGAAAATATTCAAGTTATCCCTGGGCAATTTGCAAAAATTATTCTTTCTGACAAGGATGGTAAATTTTCTCGTTCGTATTCTGTTGTAAAATCAACTTCCAATGTCCTGACTTTTTGTGTTAAAATATGAAGCGGGAGAGGCTCAAAAATCATTTCTCAATTGACAGTTTGACAAGAAATTTGATTTGGGGGAATATTTGGAAACTTTGTTCTTCAAAATACTTCAAATCCGAAAGTATTTATAGCAACTTGAACAGGACTGGCTCCTATTATGAATATGCTCTCTACTTGTCCTGAAAAAATAGAAAAATGCCTTTATTTTGGAGTCAGAACGAAACAAGAACTTTTCTATGAAAAAGAGATACAAACAATACAGAACCTTTCAAGCAATATATTCCTCTCTCAAGAAAATGTAGAAGGTTATAAAACAGGAAGAATAGATATTTCAAACTTAACTTTTCCAAAAGAAACTGAATTTTATATTTGTTGAAATCCTGATATGGTAGATTTTCAAACAAAAAAGCTTAATGAAATATGATACACTCGTATATATAGTGAAAAATTTAACTAAATTATTGTATGAAAAAACTTATTATTCTTCTCTCTACTTTTTGTATCCTCGGAGTCTCTTTCTACTGACTCACTACGATTTCAAAACAAAATGAATTCACTTCTGTACGTGAATATCATCTCTTTACAAAAGAAACGCCTGAATCGGGTTCTTGAAATTCTTTGACTGATACATGAGTACTAGATACTATTCCTCCTATCATAGAAATAGTAAACTATAAAAATGGAGATATAGTTAACTCTGAAAATATCAATATCAATCTAGAATATTCTGATAATATCACTCCAAGCGAAAATATCAAAACCACTTGATGATGAACGCATCTATTAAAAACGTGATTTAATCCTATCGTTGTCTCTGCAACCGATGAAGCTGGCAATGTTGCTACTACCTACATAATTATAGAAAAAAAGTAAGATTCTCTCTTACTTTTTTCTTACTCTCTACAAGTAATATCTCTTCATATTACTTAGTAGCTTATGTCATCGATATGAAGAAACTTATCACTATTATACTCCTTTTTAGCCCTTTTTTTCTTAGTTCTTGCTGAACAAACGCTTCAATAAATACAAACCAAACAAATTCTTCTGATACTTCTTGGAATAATCAAGGACAAAATCAATGATGAGTAAATACGAGAACAAGAGCGAGTTAACTACCAAATAATTTCTTCTTTCCCGAGTTTTTTTAGGATTTCATTGGTTTTGCTAAATGGTTTACTTCAAAAAAATCATTTGTGAGCACCAAGTGGAGATGGATGGGCTGATTCTATAATAAAGTGCTTACTTGTATCGATAAGCACTTTTTTGCTGCGTGCGAAATTTCCCCAGAGGATAAAGATAAGACCCTCTTTTTTTTCAGAAAGAGTCTTGATAACCGCATCTGTAAATACTTCCCAACCAATTTTTGCATGACTCATTGGTTCCCCTGCCCTTACACTCAGTGATGCATTGAGGAGAAGAATCCCTTGTTCTGACCATTTTTGTAGATTTCCAGAAGTAGGAATATTTCCCCCCATATCATCTTTTAACTCTTTAAATATATTTCTTAAACTTGGAGGAAATGGAACCCCATCTTGTACAGAAAAACTTAAGCCATGAGCCTGCCCTGGTCAATGGTACGGATCTTGTCAGAGAATAACTACTTTTACTGTACCAAAAGGAGTGGTGTTAAAGGCATTAAAAAGAAGTGGCATCGGAGGATAGAGAACCTTCCCCGCTTCAATATCGCTTATAAGAAACTGTTTTATTTTTTTAAAATAGTCTTTTTGAAATTCACTGTCAAGTACCTGAAGCCAGCTTGAATCAATTTTTGTTCAGCTATTCATATTTTTTAGTTATATCATTGTTTGAGTACTTGTGACATATTCTCAAGTTCAGAATTCAAAAGTTCTAGTTCTTGTTTTAAAGAAAGAGAAAGTATATCTTTATTCTCTTCTTGTATATTATCTGTTATAAGTATTGCATTGGTTAAATGCTTGGCTAAATTATGAATAAATTCTTCTTTGTTATACATAGTACTTCATTGTTAAGAATTCTTTGGTTTTCTAAGCATATGTCCCTCTCCTCTAATATTTACTATCCAATCCTCTATTCAATAATTATTTAATTGTTTTTTCAAGCGGAACATATGAATTTTAACATTTCTTTCAATCACTTCAAATATATCTCACCAAATTTTCTCTTTTAAATACTTCTCTGATACAACTTTCTCTGGAAAAGCTAGTAAAATTGAAAGTATATATTTATGAGTTTTCGTCAATATAAGTTCTTCTCATTTATAAGAAAATGTGTTATTTCTTACGTCGAATATCAAATCATAGTAGTGTATTTTTGGTGATGGAAGTGTTGAAAAAGAACAAAAATAATTTTCATACCATCGAGAGACTCTTATTTGTAATTCTTGAATTCTAAAAGGCTTTAAAATAAAATCATTTGCTCCTGCAAAAAACGACTTTTGTAGCCAAGATATATCTGATAATCAACTCAATACAATAAGGGGGACTTTTAGATTCTTAGAACGTATATGCTTTATAATATCTATTCCTGTTTTATCAAGATTCTTTCATAACATAATATCTACCAGTACAATATCATAGTTTCATAAAGTATGAGCTTCTTCCATATACGACGTATAAGAAGAGAGGATACGAGTATTGTTTATGGTAGTTGTCCTTTCAAAAGAATTTTTCAAGCACTTTGCTAAAAATTCATCATCCTCTATGATAAGCGCATTCATAGATTCAATGTTTAGTTTTAATTTTAGTTTTTTGGAATCACTATCTTAAATAGTGCTCATCAAAGTAGTTTCGATTTTCAAGCAGATATATTTCCTCCATGGAGTTCTACTATTTTTTTACAGAGGTATAAGCCCATTCCAAGGCCTATAGAAGAAGAATCTCCTGTGTTATATTTCTCAAATAGACTTGATATATCGATTCATGAAAATCATAATCAACTGTCTTCTATTGTAAACACGATATCATTTTTCTTCTTTACAAGTTTTATAGATATTTTAGGATGTTGTACTTTAGTAGAAAATTTAATAGCATTTGTTATAAGATTATCAATCACTTGTTTCAACTGAACGACATCTATATCCATATATCAAACATATTCACCCTGTTCATATTCAAAATCAATTTCTTTGTGTGCTTTTATATACGGTTGAACTTGTGTTTTTATCATTTTTCAGATATCTGTATTTTCTTTATATAAGGTAATTTTATTTGATTCGAACCTTTCTATTGAAAAGAGCTTATTCACTAGACTTACTGTATCTACTATTTTGTTATAGAGTGATTTAACATCTCCAAGTATTTTTCTTTTTTTTGTAAAAGTAAGTTCTTTTAGCTCATATTCTAAACATTCTGCTTGGAAAAGTGCTGTTGCAAGAGGAGTACGTACTTCATGAGAAACAACTTCAATAAATTCCTTCTGACGGTTAATAATAGCATTATATTGCATTGTCTTCTCGTCAACCCTTTTCTCAAGGTTGAGATTCAAGTCATGTATTTCTGAATAAATATCTATATATTTAAGGTGTCCTTCTATAAGATGACTGAAACCTTCAAGGATATCAACTTCTTCTTTGGTGTAATATGTTCATAAAAGTCTCTTTCAAAATACTATATCTCAAACGAGTTGTTTCTTTTTAAAAAGTGGGAAAATTAAATAACTTCAGTGATATAATTCTGTTAACAGTATCTTTTCATCGTACTTATGTTTATTTTCTTCTATAAAAACAGGATCATTTATAAATACCTTATTATTTTTACTTTTGAGAAAAAATTTCTGCAACTCAGAACTCTCCGTTTTATACATATTTATGGAAACGTTCTGAATTCCCAATCCTGTCTTAAATTTATTTTTTACTGCCTCTCGTAGCTCAGGCAAAGATGATATATAGGAAATATCTCTTCTCAAATTATCTATAAAATTCTTAGTATCTTTTATAAATAAAACAAGATAATTATAAATAAAATTTCTTATCAAAATAAAAAGTAACACTATTAAAAGAATGTCGAAGAATTGGAATTCCTTTAAATTCACAGGAATATATATATCTCAAAGAAGAAGGAATATATATACTTTTTTTCAAAGTACGTAGAGAAAGAATGAAGTTAAAAAAGCTGTAAATATTACTCCTACAACCAGTAATTTCTTATAAAAGTTAAAAAATATATAGTTATTTAACGAGTAGTATAAAGATATAAAGTATGGAACCATAACAAATATAGCCTCTTTCTCAAAAAGAACTATTCAAGAATCTGGTCAAAGTAATATGACTCATAAACCAAGACTAATAGAGAGTATAAAACCATATCAGATAAGAAGAACCCTTGCTTTATCTATTGAATTTATTTGTAACCTTTTAATCTTAAAAAGTAAAAAGAAGAAAAGAAAAATAGCGATTGAATAAAAAAGAGAGAATTGTTTATAATATATTCAAAAGATTTCCCTATATCAATCCTCTATTGGTATAAATTTTATACCTTGAACTATATATGGTGTTTTAATACATAGAAAGACTATTCATATAGCCATACATATATAAAGAACTTTCAAATTTCTTATTTTTACTGCCCATTTGTTTGGTAAAAAGAATAAGAAAAATATAATCATACTGTAGATTCAAGTCATTGAAAGTCCATACATCAATCTCAATATAAAAATCAACAAGTCCTCACGAATTGAATTAGAAAAAACAAATGAGTACAGGAAAAACCATAAAGAAAGGTGGAATGTAAATATCAAGAGATAAATCCCTCCTTTCTCTCTATATTTTTTATAGACGAGATATCACGCATAAAAAACAAAAGGAGAGAATAGTACTTGAAGAAAAATTTCAAAATTCATAATAATTCATTTATATTAAGTCTCAGTATATAATTTTTCTATAAAAGTAAATTATCAATTTTTTATTAATTTTAAAATTTCAGATTTATTATCTTTTATAAACTTTCCAACTGGAACAGATAGCTTTGTTTTATATGCTGTTACCACTCATGTTTGGTATAAAACTTCCAGTGCAACCTTATCATTTTTGCTTTTTCCTCCAGCATATTTTAGTAACTCATAATATGGAAATGAGCAAGCTCACATAGATTTGTAAAAAAAATGTGGGAAACTTCAAATAATCGCTTCCATAATCCATACCTTTACATCTAGGCTCAATGAAATTTGGCTAAACAATTTTTTTACAAGTTCGAACATGTGGAATATATTAGTAGTTGCTTCACTCATACCGAGTCATGAAACCGTTACAACAGATTCTCATAGTTGAATTCCTAATATATCTTCTATATATCAAACCAATTCGGGTTCAAAGTGAGAGGAAAGTTCTTTTTCATAAACCATCTTAAGAGTGTCTGCATAACCATTTACATATTAAACAACTTGCTTGTCAACTTTTGAAACAGCAAGAAATGCATTCGGAGAACGGAGGCTCGATAATGTTACTTGATAGTTCTCTTCACCATAGATATGTTTTGTATTTAAGGAAAAGCAAAAGGAGCAAGGAATATCTTTCATTTCTAGCACTCTTTCTATCTCGGCAACAGTTTTTCTTCGTAAATGCTCTTCTCTATGTCAAAAAATATTCTCTTTTGAGCTTATTATTCAACACTCGTTACACTTTATGTATTCTCACAGTACATTTTCTCTTGCCCATGTATCTTGTTCTAGTTCATAAATTTGCTGAAGTTCTTGATTTGATAAAGTTGCTGGATCTACAAAAAAAGTTTCAATACAAGAATAACTTTTAGTCATATTGGAAAGTTAAGGTATTTTCATCATTCTAATTTCTTAAACATACAAAATAGTTACTTTTCATATTTCTATTAAAAACATAATTATTTTTCCCCTCTAAATAGATAAAATTTAAAGTACTTCCAATAATTGATTTCCTTTCTATTTTGCTTCTAAACTAATTTTCTTATACTCTATCTATACTAAATTATTTACTTTTCATGCAATTATGAATATTTGTTTAATTGATGATGATACCGTTTTTTGATTTTACCTTACGAAAAGACTCTCACAACTTGGATTTAAGAGCACTCACTTTGAAAATTATCGTCAGGTCATAGAAAAACAGTTATTTCACTTTGACCTCTATATCATTGATATACATTTGGAGAAAGAAAATGGGATAGATTTCGTAAGATTTTTAAAAAATAATCATAAAAGTTCATCTATATTTATATCTTCATGAAATATAAGTGAAAAAATACGAACAGAATTAACCGATTTATGAGTAAATGATTTTTTCCTTAAACCTTATTCTTCTGAATGTCTTCAAAAGAAGATACAAAATCTCCAGTAATTGAGATTAAATCTTTCTTAAAAATAGAACCCTAAAATTTACTTCGATTTGTGTTAAAAAAAGATGTCTATAGAATGAAAGTAGCTGTATATTTTTTCAATATTTTTAACGTTTATTTATTATGAAAATTTTTCTTGTTGATGACGAAAAAATTCTTTCAACGGCTATAAAAAAGAAACTTTTTCAATATGGGTATATGTTAGAAGTTTTTACATCTTTTAGTAGTTTGGTAGATGGTGCCGCTAGAAATTATTGTGACCTTTATATAGTCGATATCTCTCTCCCTGATAAAGACGGATTTGCTGTTATTCATTATTTGAGAAATTCTCTCTGATTAGATACTCCTATTATTGTTCTTTCTTGATACCAAGGAGTTGAATATAAAGTACAGGCACTCAACCTTTGAGCTGATGATTATATGACAAAACCTTTCTCATCAGATGAACTTATCGCTCGTATTAGAAGTATAATGAGAAGAAAATGAGCATCTTCAAATTCTTCCCAGCTGGAGTATAAAAACATATCTCTTAATCTTTGTTCTCGAGATGTCACAAAGAATAAAGCGCCTATCCCTCTTACAAAAAAAGAAAAACAAATCTTAGAATTTTTGATGTTTAACGTTTGACGTCTTGTTACAAAAACAGAAATCATCAGTTCTGTTTGGGAAAAAACCGATAACTATGAAGATATAGAAAACACTCTTTGAGTTACTCTTTTTAATATGAGACAAAAACTATGAGAGTGATTTGATTTAGAGACAAAAGTGAGAGAATGATATATCTTGAAGGATTAACTCTCTCAAAGATTACATATGCGACTAAAATTTAAAATTATACTACCCATATTTTTCCTCATATGCATCGCTTTTTCACTTGAATGATGGGGAGTCTTTTATACAATGCAAAAAAATATAAAAGAACAAAAAAATACGGTTATTGAAGCTACTACTTCACTCAAAAAAAATAATTTAGAGATGTGGTTAGATACGATAGAAAGAAAATCACTTGATATAACAAAAGCGACTGACTATATTGATTTTATTTTTACCGCTTCAAAATATAGAAATCATACGGATAATAAAGAATATCGACAGTCTCTTCTCTTTTTAGAAAAAAGATTCTCCCATTATATTGATGTAAATCCTGAAATTATCAGTCTTAATATTGCTGATTCTAATGGGATTATTCTTACCAGTCTCCAAAAAGAAAAAGGAAGAAGTTCACTTTATTCTAACAAATTTGTAGATACAGTATTTTGAAACGGCCTTTATAAGAAAGTAAATACTTCTCTCTTTTTTTCAGATATAAAAATTCCTTTTCTCACAAAAAACCAACAAACTCAAAGTGTTCTCATTATCGCAGCCCCTATTATACAAAAGTCTCATACTATTTGATCAATTATACTTGAAATTGATACGACTTTTATAGATTCGTTATTAAAAGATACAAAAAAGCTTTGAAAAACGTGAGAAATTTATCTTGTATGAAGAGATGGGAAAGCACGAAGTTCCTTGGGAAATACTATTGAGAAATTTCATACAGAAATCCGTACTCTCAATAAAACATCTTGCTTTTCAAATGACGAAGATATGATCCTTCAATGAAATTTTCTAAATTATAAAGGAATAAGCGTATTTTGAACGTTTGCTTACTTGGAAAAGCTTGATATGTGTCTTTTAACTGAGATTCAATTTTCTGAAGTTCTTTTAGAGTCAAATAGAGTACTTTTTTTTATTCTTTGAATATGATTTTTACTTCTCACAAGTATTTACATATTTATATCATTTATAGTTAAAAGTATTACCCTTCCTCTCTCTTCTCTTGAATCTAAAGTAAAACTTATTGATATTTGAGATGTAAATGATTCTGTTATCATAGATTCCAAAGACGAAATATGATCACTCTCTGAATCATTTCAAAAAATGCTTATAAAATTACGTTCTTCTCATCAAGAAATTAAAAGTCAAGTACAGCAACAAACTCAAAAGATACGAGAGCAACAAAAAAATACAACTCTCTTAAATAAACAACTTGAGAAGTTTAGACAAGCTCTTGATAGAGCTTCTGATTTTATCACTATTCTTGATAAGGATTTTAAAGTCGTTTACATAAACCAATCTTTCTCAAAAGAAACTGGTTATTATCTTGAGGATTCTTATTGAAAACTCACTACTAGTTTATGGAGAAGGAATGAAACTCTGGAAACTATGGAACTCCTTTACAAAAAATTAAAAAATAGTAAACAATCTCAAGTTATCGAGCTTACTACCAGGAGGACAAACAATACGCTCTATGTATCAAAAGTTCATATTTCCCCTATCCTTGATGAACAGGGAGAAATAGATTTTTATCTCACTGTTGAACACGATATTACTCAAGAAAAAAATATTAAACTTATGAAAGATGAGTTTATATCGATTGCTTCTCATGAACTCAGAACACCTATGACCGTAATAAAATGATTTACTTCGCTCTTTCTTGAGTGAAGCTTCTGAAAAATAAACACAGAACAAAAAGAATATATGAGTCGTATTCACGAAAATGTCACTCATCTCATTGACCTCGTGAATGATATGCTTGATATATGAAAACTCGAATCAGGAAAAACACAATTTCATATATCTGATTTTGATATTCATTTACTACTTACTGAAGTGCAAAATTCCTTTACTAACTTGTGTAAAGAAAAAAATATTGAGCTTTCACTTATCTCCTCTTCCCTTTTTATATCTACTGATAAAGAAAAACTCAAACAAGTTCTCATAAATCTAATGAGCAATGCCTATAAATTTACTTCTGAATGATGAAAAATAGAGATTATTCTTTCTATAATAAAGACAAAAAGAATATACCAAATTCAAATCAAAGATAATGGAATAGGGATTAAAAAAGAAGATTTATGAAAACTATTTAAAAAATTCTCACAAGTTGAAACTGAAGAAACTCTCAAACAAAAAGGAACAGGACTTGGACTAGCTCTTTGTAAAAATTATATAGAGGCACTCTGATGAGTTATAGAAGTACAAAGTGAGTACAAAAAATGATCTCTTTTTAGTATCCAACTACCAATAAAGAAAAAAAAATAGAGAGGAATTCTCTCTATTTTTTTTCAAGAAGTCAAAGAACCATCGTAACTACCTGGCTCCCATCGTAGAGTGATTTGTTGATAAAGATATCAGCCCCATGTTCGTATGCTTTTTGTATATCAGACTCTTGAGAAAGGTTACTACAAACAGCAATAGGAGTATTTATAGAAGACTGTTTTTTTATCGTTTCAAGAACCTCGTAGCCGTTCATTTGCGGCATCATTAAGTCAAGCATAACAACATCTGGAGAGACCTCTAAAAGCTTAGTAATTCAAGCAAGCCCATTATCTGCAAGATATACCATACAATTATTTTTTTCAAAATACAATCTATAAATACTTTGTAAATCCTTATTATCCTCAATGATAAGTACTTTCTTTTTCATATTTTTTTAAAATTATAAAAATAATATTCTTATATTTTTGTTTTTTTGAATCCTTCTCACTTTGATGTTTTCTTTCTTATTTTATACAAAATAAAACTACATCCTCCAAGAAGTCCCCATAAAATCATTGAAAAAATATTGTATACGTATATCACTTTCTTTTTCTCTGAGAATTCTCCATCGTCATCATACATTCTTATATGTAATGTGTACCATCGGAAAGGAAGAGAAGTTGAAAGTACTCTATTTAAAATCTTCCCTTCTGAGTGAAAGTTTCAAATATTCCACAATATCTTTACGATATTTCCATCTTTATCATATGAATCTGCTATATCAAATATATAGTTTTCTCACGATTTATAAAAATATGAGATATCGAGTTTTATTGTTGGACGAAAGTTAAGTTTTGTATCCAAAAAATCTGATATATTATCCCCATCATAATCTTGATACATAGGATTTTTTCAGGTAGTTACTTCTTGCCCATCTCATAAACCATCTCCATCACTATCAAAATTATTTGGATCCGTTCAAAAACGTATTTCTTCAGAATCCCATAATCCGTCTTTATCACTATCAAAATTATTTGGATTTGTCCCTATTTTTTTTTCTACATCATCATTAATCCCGTCTCCATCACTATCTTTATCACTATAGGTTCAAAACAATTGATTAAGAGAATTTTTTTGCAATCCCCATCATCATTTTATAAGTAGATTTTTTCATTTATTCTCAACGAGTATTTCTGCTGAATTCAAATCAGGAAAATCTCAGTCCACTGAGTCTGTGGTTTCATCATCCTCTCCTCATAATATTTTATTTTGTTCATCTGAAGATACTTTCTGTTCATTTGTTTGAGAAGATACAACAGAAGTATTACTTTGTTGCGGTACTCCATTTTTACCAATAGACGTATTTGATGCATTTATAGAAAGTAAATCCGTGTTTTGAATAATTTTATTACTTCTTGTGGCATCCAACGGAAAAGCATCCCTAGAATCTGGAACCCCATCATTATCATCATCTAAGTCTGCATTATCTCCTACTCCATCGCGGTCAGTATCTTTTGACTCATTGGAGTTAAAGGGAAAAATATCTTGTGAATCAAAAACTCCATCACCGTCATCATCTCCATCAACACTATTTTTTATACCATCTCCATCTGTATCTGCTTCTTCCCCTCCAGTTCAAGGGGGTATATTACTTTTCGAAGAATCAAATGGAAAAGCATCCCTAGCATCTGGAACCCCATCATTATCATCATCTGTATCAGCATTGTTCCCTATCCCATCAAAGTCAGTATCTCTTGTCTCGTTTGGGTCGAATGGGAAAGCATCCTGCTGGTCAAAAACTCCATCGTTATCATCATCTGTATCCTCTAAATTATAAATAGAGTCTCCGTCTGTATCTATATCTCCCCCTCAGAAATTTCCTTGATTTGTTGGATCAAGAGGATAAGTATCCTCTCCATCGGGAATTCCATCATTATCATCATCTGTATCAGCATTGTTCCCTATCCCATCAAAGTCAGTATCTCTTGTCTCGTTTGAATTTAGTGGAAATACATCATATATATCAATAATATTATCATTGTCATCATCTATATCACGTATATTTCATACTCCATCATGATCAGTATCTTTTGATTCGGTAGAATCGAGTGGAAATACATCTTGTCAATCAATTACTCCATCATTATCAGTATCGGCATCATTTGGGTTCGTATTGTTTGAAATCTCTATTTTATCTGATATACCATCATTATCTGAATCGTAGCTTCCTGGATTTGTTCAGTATGTTCATTCTTCTCTATCTGATATACCATCATTATCATCATCTGTATCAGTATTATCACCAATACCATCTCCGTCTATATCTGTTGATTCTCTAAAATCAAGAGGCAATACATCCAGCACATCTTTTACTCCATCATCATCATCGTCTCCATCTTCTGAATTATAAATAGAATCCCCATCTGTATCTATATCAGAAACGAGATTCATTGATCAGGAAACTACTTTTTCTCAAGATTCTTCCCATAGATTTGGAGTTCCGTAAAAATTAACTCTAAATACTCCTGTATCTAAAAACTGAGTATCTACCCAAATGGTATCCGTAATACTATTTCCTGCTATATAGATAGGGATATTTACTTTTATTGGTGTGTTATCAGCAAGAACAAAGTGAAGATATCAACGAAAATCTTGAGAAGAAAGATTTTTTGTACGTGCGTAAATTCTTACCTGCGTATCAGCATTTACGAGAGGATTTTCTGCCGGGATTAGATGAGATTTATTATCTTGTGCTCTCAAAAAAATGGTGCCTTCTATATTATATGAGTATGTAGTGGATATGTTAGAAATTAAATACAATAATAAAATATACTGAAACAAAATTCATTCTTTTTTCATAAGCGTTGGATAAAGTGTTTACTTTCACTCATTTTATCCAAATATTCTCAAAAAAAAGATGACTTTTATCAATTGGTACTGAATTTTAAGAGAAAATTAATAAAGAATTTTAGTTTATACAAGCAAGCACTTTTTGTATCAACTGTTCTATTTTATAATCAAGCTTATTTATAAAAAGTACTGCTCAAAGTTGCTGAATTTTTTTGATATCTGCTTCTTTTGTTAGGCTACTACAAACTACTATAGGAATCTTAATAGATGATTGATTCTTAATAGTTTCAAGTACCTCGATACCATTCATTTGCGGCATCAAGACATCAAGCATAATAATATCTGGAGGGTTATCGAGTACCTGTGCTATTCACTTTAATCAATTATCTGCTAACGAGACTATCAACCCAGCTTTTTCAAAATACAGCTTATATATCTTTTGTAAATCGAGATCATCCTCAATGACAAGTATTTTTTTCTTCATTACCATTGCAAATAATGATATAAATTAAGTATCGTTTTATTGTATTCTATTTTATTCTTAATTTCAATAGAAAATAAAAAAATAGCTCTTCATTTTAAGAAAGATTTAATATGTTTGAAGTATATTTTTCTGAATATAATGAAAGTATGGGAAAACCCTCGTAGAGAAAATTGAAAGAATTTCCCAAATGTACGACATTTATACGTGTAAATCGTCAACTTACGACCTATCTAGAAAAATATGAACAAGAAAATTAATATACTGTATGATGGAGAAAATATATCTCTCCCTTCTACCTTTTATAGAGTAAGTGCAAAAGCTATTATATATAATCAAACTGGGAAATTTCTTGTACTTAAAGATAAGAGAGGGTATTACTCCCTTCCGTGATGATGAATTGAATATGGCGAATCTTTTGAAGAGGCGCTAAAAAGAGAAGTATGAGAAGAGACTTGACTTACTATCAACTTACGAAAAGAAACTCCTTTTTGTATATTCTATGGACTTTCTCTTTCAAAAATACCTCATATGTTTGTTATTTTTACCTCTGATTTAAAAAGTGGTGAATTTATCCCTTCTGACGAGGGTACTGATATTCTATGGATAGATAAGGAAATATTAGATGAGATTCCTCTGAACCCAAGTTTACAAGGACTTGTAAAATTTAAAGACTTCTTGTAGAATATTCAAAAGTATTTTCTTTTGACATCATACTGCTTTTTCTTATACTGCCCACGCACTAAAAAAATTGTGCGATATTTTTTGTTGTATGGTGCTCGTAGTTCAGTTGGTTAGAACGCCAGATTGTGACTC
>CAYUZH010000012.1:0-3243 GCA_964449635.1 uncultured Candidatus Peribacteria bacterium
GGTTCACTATTTATTTTTGAGAGAATATCAATAATGGTATCTTGGCTTTGGACTTTTATCATAAAAAAAAGTTATTTTGGTCAACGGTTTCAAAAAACAAAGTATCTTGTTTTCACTCTTTACAATTATACTAAACTTTATAAACTTACTCTAAATTTTCAAACTAAAATGAAAAAATCATGCAAGCAATCAAACACATCATAGATATAATCGACCAAAGTATCCAAGAAGATCCTGCGAGAGAGATAACTTCTGGAGGATTTATAAAAGAAGGATATGACTCTCAAGTAGATGAACTTAGATCGATTCAATCGAACTCTCTTGCGTGGCTTGCAGAATATCAACAAAAACTTTGTGAACAAACAGGGATATCTTCTCTCAAAATCAAATACACCAATGTCAGCGGATACTTTATAGATGTTCTCAAATCTCAGGTAGAAAAAGTGCCTCCGACATTTATCCTCCGTCAAACCCTCGTAACGGGTAATAGATATATTACCCAAGAACTCAAAGAATTTGAAACCAAACTTCTCAACGCAGAAAGTCTCCTGGCAGCAAGAGAATACGAACTATTTCAAAATATACGAAATGAAGTCAACGATTCGTTTCAAACTATCAAACATCAGTGACAAGTGACCTCAAATATAGATTTCGCTGCGACGATGGCGTATATAGCCACAGAAAATAACTATGTTCGTCCTCAGATTACGACAGAAGAACCTCTCAAGATCATAGCGGGACGTCATCCAGTCGTTGAAAAAATAGAGCGTGATTTTATCGCCAACAATCTTGAGTTTTGAGAAGGGGAGAGTATCCATATCGTTACAGGGCCAAATATGTGAGGAAAATCGACCTTTCTTCGTCAAAATGCTCTTATCGTTCTTTTGGCGCATATAGGAAGTTTTGTCCCCGCTCGTGAAGCGAGGATTCCACTGACGGATAGAATCTTTTCTCGTGTTGGAGCTTCTGATAACCTTTTCTCTGGACAATCTACTTTTATGGTCGAGATGCAAGAGACAGCCTATATTTTGAATAACGCAACCTCGAAAAGTTTTATCATCATCGATGAAATCGGGCGAGGAACCAGCACTTTTGATGGGATGAGCCTCGCGTGGGGTGTTCTCAAATACCTGCACGATACGATTCAAGCACCAACGCTTTTTGCTACGCATTATCACGAACTTATCGATGCATCGTATGATTTACCATGAGTCAAAAACTTTTCGGTAGCAGTCGGTGAAAATGAAGAGAATCTCGTATTTTTGAGAAAGATTATTCCCTGAGGAATAAAAAAGAGTTTTGGTATCGAAGTAGCTCGTATCGCTGGTATCAATCCAAAAGTTATCGAAGAATCAAAAAAGATGCTCCAAAGTCTCGAAACAGGGCATAAAAAAAATACCGTTTCTCAGTTACAACTGGGGATAGGGAATCCAGAGAAAGAGATTATCTACATAGAGAAATCCTCTCTCGTCGAAGATGAACTCAAAAAACTCGATATTAATACACTGACGCCGATGGAGGCACTCGTGAAAATTGATGAACTTAAAAAGAAGCTCTAGGCTTCTTTTTATTTTACAGATGTTTTTGCATATACTTTCTCGTCATCGGTTGCGTAAGGCAGGTTGAAATGATTGCCATGAGTAAAAGCGCAGTAAACGTAGCGGATGAGATAATCTGACGTTCGAGCAAAATAGTGATAAATATCACTTCAATGAGTCATTTTGTTTGAAGAAACCATCAAATGAGAAACACATCATTTGTTTGCCATTTAAGTACTTTTGAAGCGACGAAAACTCATAAAATCCTTCATCATATAGCAATCAGGCTAAATATAACTCAGATACCTAAAATTCAAATCCCTCATAGTTCCCAGTTTGTTTTTATTCCTGTCAGGAGAAAAAATACAGGCATCAAGAGGAGAAGAACAAATTTACGAAGTGAATCAATTGTTTCTTCTCAAAAATGAGAAATAGGAAGTACGAATCCAGCGAGAAATGCTCCTACGATAAAATGGAGTCCACTATAATCAGCAAAAAATGCTATAAATAGCATCCAGAGAATTCAGACGAGAAGTTTTTCTTGTGTCTGTTTCATTTTTCAAAGAACAAAAGAGATACCACGAGTAAAAATAAAAAGTCCAATAAAAAAAAGTATTTGGAGAATAATTTTATTCCATTCAAGGAGGATAATAGAGAGAAGTATCCAAATAAATATATCGTCAAAAGCAGCGTATCTCATAATCCTTTGTCAGAGTTCTTTTCTGAGGATACCATATTTTTCAAGAAAAAGTGCCAGGATAGGGAGAGCCGTTACTGATACCGCCAATCATCAAACCAGTACAAATTGCCAGACGGTTGCTTTTTCACCCATCCATCCGTCAAAGTGAGCAAGAACAAAGCTAAAAATTCATCAGATAATAACAGGAAACAAAAATCAAAGTCCTGCGGTGACAAAGGTATCTTTTTTATTTTTGCGACTATTTATAAAATTGATTTCAAGACCTGAAAACCAAACAAAGAGTATAACCCCTATCCAAGCTACTCACTGAAGTGGTCCGAGAACTTCTTTCGTAAAAAGAGCGTTATATATGTCTGGATAGATATTTCATAAAATAGCTGGTCAGATAAGAATTCCAGCCACTATTTGTATGATAGCAAGCGGCATCCAGTTTTCTGTTTTGAATACTTTCCAAATAAGAAAGGGAAGTCAAAGAATGATAAAAAATGCGATTAGGTATAATTCAGAGACAGAGTGAGGAATGTAAAACATAATTGTAGGTAGTTAGATAACAAAAATCTTTATATAAAAAATCTCTTTTTTTACAAGTGTATTTGTTTGCAACTATGCATGGGGAATTGATGAAAAAGAACTATCTATAGAGAGAAGTTCTCTCTCGTCGAAGATGAAGTTAAATGAATTAAAGAAGAGGTTATAGGGAGAGAATTATTTTTGTGTAGTAAAACTAAAATATATTTATAAAGTATTATATTTTCAAGAAATTATATTTTCTATTAGCTTAAAGATAGGTTCAAAATTTTTAAAATCTCTTTTTGAAAGAGTTTCAGTAAAATCTGCAAATTCTTTTTTGTTTCCATCTCTGAAAACGAATAAACTTGTTGTATGATTTCAAGGAATTTTTACCTCATCTACATACGTGTACTGTTTGTATTTATTTTTTTGCAAAACAATATTATTTTCAAATAGCATTTCAATGCTCAATATAGATTTATCTTTAAAAAGGTT
>CAYUZH010000012.1:3277-5747 GCA_964449635.1 uncultured Candidatus Peribacteria bacterium
AAAATAAAAAACATATCAATTACTAAACTTCTGACTCTTTTTCAAAAGTCATTCTCTTTCGATATTTGTAATTTGACCCCACCAATTCTTAGAAGACAGTGAATTAAATTGATTATAAGCTGAATCAAAATCTAACATTCAAATAAAGACTTTATTTGGTTCATGATACATAATAGGATAATCTTTACTTCTGAACATTTCTCATATATGATTACAATGGTATCAATTCTCAATTTCAAATGGCATACTTTGTTTTCACCTTAATTTGTCCCAAGCATTCTTTAAAATAATAATATCAGTTACTCACTCAACAAATAGAATAAACTTTTTATCATTCTCTTCACTTTTAATTGAAGTCGCTAGTTTAGTATCAATCACTTCAGCTTGAAGGAGTTCTTTTTCTTTTAATAGTTTTATTATTCAATCTAATCATCAGTTTTCTATAATTTCTTTTGCTTCCTCTTCTAAAGTATCTATTCAAAGCTTCTTCCTTAATATTTCTAAGTCAAAGTTATAAGTAATATCAAAACTATATTTTTTTAAAACTTCTTTAACTTTATAATAGTAATTTTTTTGAGCTAAAGATTCATCTAGATTATTTATGTAACTATAAAAAATTCTTCTTAAATAATATGCGTATACTTCATATTCTCATTTTAATTTTCACTTATGTAAATCAGATAAAATTCAAAACGAACTATTAAGAATATCTAAAAAATCATCTAGTAAATTCACTTTTGGAATCACCGAGAATATTCTTGAAAAATTATATTCACCTTCTCCCCATCTTCATAACTCGGATTCTTTATCGGTTACTATAGAAAAACTTTTAGAAGTTATAGGGTATTTTATTTTATGAGTATCAGTAGCTTCAATTCTTCCATTTTTTAACTGATTCAAGCCCCATCTCAAAACAGTCTTATTTCAATAGGTACTCGCTAATTCTTTTGTTATAAAAACTAAGAATTTCATTTTATCTTTTCTGTCATTATCTACATTACTATCCAGTACATCTTTAAAATAGTTAAATTTAGGAAATTTTCTTTTCCAACTATTCCAAATTTTTAGTACTTTGCTTTCTCCTCATATTTCGGAGTATATTTTTAAAAAATCTTCTTTATAGTAAATATTACTCTCTTCTTCTCAGTTAATAACATCTATACAGATAGTTTCTAACTTCTCTTTTTGTTTATTATCAAATTTCTCTTTGAATTTTTTATAGAAATCACATAAGGTATATATATGGTAATACCTAAGTCATACAGCATTTTCATGTAAATCTTCGCTATATACTTTGAGAATATAATCTATATCCTCAGATTGTAGATTATCTCAAATTATTGATAATGTGTCCTCAGTTTTTTCGTTTCACCAAAGTAGAGGAAAAAATAATACATAAGATTTATAGTATTTCTTTAAGTCATAATTTAAATATTTAGATATATCTATAATCCAAGATAAATATTCAGAGTACCAAGTATGAGTATAAGAATTTTCACTTTTTTTCTCAAAAGCTAAGATTTTATAAGTTTTTTCATCAAAATTTTTTACTTCAATTCTTTCAAATAATGTATTTATTTGTTTTTTTACCGATTTATTGATTTCTTTTACTTCGTCTTTGGTAAAAAGTGTACTAAATCTATTTTTGTCTGTTATATAGTTTGCATAATCTTGAAATAGTTTAGGATAAAATTCTCATTTCTTTGGATTTAACATAGAGAGAAATGCATCTTTTTCTTTTTTTATTCTTTTTTCATCTTCTTTCTTGTATTTTTCGTCGTTCTTTTTTATAGCTTTATTTCTTTTCGTTATTTCTTTTTTAAAATTTCATACTTCAAAGGCTTGAACGATAGATTTTTTTCAGTCGTATTTTAGCTTATCATAAGTATAATATATTAAATTTATATTATCTGTATCTTTATATAAATTAATAAAATCTTCTGCATAATCTTCCGTTAAATAAGTAGCTATTAAATCGTTTCCTAAAGATATGATATATTTAGAATTGATTCACTTAAGTAAATCAATTAAAAATCATTCATTTTTTTTATAAAAGTATTTGAATAGTTCATTTATAAAAAAATTTTCTGTTATTTTCCTTTCGTAGTTATCAAAAGCAAAATTCACATCTCAAATTAGAAAATTTTTTATTTTCTCAATTTCTCATTTTGAAAAATTTACTTTATCAAGAATATTATGAAATTCCTTAAACGTTTCCAAAAAATCTTTTGTATTATAAGATCTTACTAGAGAATTATATCTATGGTGTTTAATTAATTTTTGTTTATTTTCTTTAATTGAGAAAAAATCCAATAACTTAATAAAATACTCCTTAAATTTGTGAACCTTGTTTTGTTTTTATCGTTACAGTACAACCGAAAAACAAACCAAATTTAAGGAGGTCGATTGTTAAATACCTACATCATGGTATAACCTTTGGTTAAAATTATTTTCTTCATATTAGTAATAT
>CAYUZH010000012.1:5757-21912 GCA_964449635.1 uncultured Candidatus Peribacteria bacterium
AGTTATTTTCTAAAGAAAATAAGTATTTAAATCACTTTTTTATACTTGAGAAATAAACCTCAGAACTGTTGTCTATTATATTTCTTTCAAAAGAACTAATGAAGTATTCATTAATTTTTGATTTAATAAAAATACCAAGAAAACAACTATTTATATCATGAAAAAGAGCATTATTTTTTTCAAGTAAGTCGTATTGTTCTATATAATATGTTTTATCTTTAGAGTTTATCGAAAAAAGAATTTTTAAAAAATATCAGTAATTTTCAAAACTACTACTTTTTACAAATGTATCCAATTTACCTTTTAACGAGGCATTTATTTTATCACTGCAAAAATTAAAATTTTCTCATAAATAGCGTATAAACTCAGCATATATATACAGCTTTGATTTCTCTTCTGTTATATTATTTTCAAGAATTTGTTCAAATTCTTCTATCAAAAAAGTTTGATTATCATTTTTTTCTAATAAATATATTTCCTTTAATCGTTCTATTTCATTTTGTGAAAGCCAATCGTTCTTTTTTAGTATCTTTTTAAATTCTGCTTTAAAGATGTTTTCCATAGTCGAAATATATGAGTATAAATTTTCTAATTTCTTTATTGATTATAAATAAATAACTACTGTTTTCAAATAAGTATACAAAACAAAAAAGCCTCCCTATCGGGAAGCTTTTTTAATACTTTTTTGGAGGTACCAAGCGGAGTCGAACCGCTCTGGAAGGTGTTGCAGACCTCTGCCTGACCGCTCGGCCATGGTACCAAAGATGTAAAAGAGTGAAAAAGTAAAAACGTTACAATATTACAGTATTTTTACTCTGTTGCACTTTACTTACACTCAAAAGTTTTGAGGATATCCTCGTATTTTGCGGTGTCTGTTATATTCATAGGGAGTGCCATTGTCAAGAAAAAAGAATTATTTCCATCACAAACACGACCTGTTTGCAAAAACGTAAGTTTTGGAGTGGAAGAATTATACTGTGCTTCAAAGGTATAAATGCTTGAATTCTCTCCATCTGCAAATTCAACTTCTGAATTTGTAATCGCTTTATACGAATAATATTCTGTCGAAGCTCCTCTGTTGTTGAGATCTGAAAATGTTTTCGAATCTGTTTTGTAATTCAGAGTATTTTGAAGAACAACGAGATTGTTTGAAAATCCATCTTTGACTTCTGGAGAAGCAATAGCAAGAACAATTTTTCATTGTTTTGGTTCTGGGAGTGTACGAGATTTCGAATCGATAACAACCCAAGTCGCTGGTACTTGGAGAGTAAATCATTCTCCATCGTGACTTGTGAGTCAACTGGTTGAAGAACTACTCGAACTACACGAAGCGAGAAAAACAAGACAAAAACTAAGAATTATTTTTTTCATATATAAAAAGTGTTAAAACGATAGTAAATGTAAAAAATTTCATCAAACAAATACAGGAATAAGAAATCAAATAAAGAGAAGAGTGAGAACAGCAATCACTCCATAGGCGACGATTCGCATTTTTCCTCTGGTATAAGAGAGAATTATAAGACTTGTATAAAAAAGATAAGAGAGGATAAGGGCAGTATATGTATAGCTGAAAGTGAGAGAAGCAATCTCTGGGAGAAACCCAGCTCAAAGAAAAAGATAGTTGATGAAAAATAATAATGTAGAGACAATAAAAAAGAATTTTGCTGCCTGTAAACGATACAGCATCAATTCTTCTGGATTTTTGAGGAGGTTTTTGATGGATTCTACAAGAGACATACTTGATTTTTCCTTCTAAAGAAATATAGTGTAGGAGATAGCTTTTAATATAGTGAAAAATGACAGTAACACAAGACCAAATAAAAAAAATCGCACGCAATCTTTGTAAACTTCCATGAAGTGACGAAGCAATTATCCATGATTGCCAATCAATCCTTGGATATGTTGATATGCTCAATGAAGTAGATACAACCGGAGTAGAACCAACGGTATCGGTCGTTACAAAACAAAATGTTCTTAGGGAAGATGAAGAGATAAAAAAATTTGCTTCATGAATAGATTTACTCAAATGTTCTCCACAAAAAGTGATTGCAAATCAAGTAACTGTTTGAGGAATAATGGAATAATAAAATTCTGAAAAACTTCGTACTTCTTCCTGAGTCATTTACGTTATAGTAAACTCCTTCGTCAAAAATTTGCCTTACTCCAGAGTACCCTCTCTTGCTTCGCAATTCACCTTGTCCTTGAATTACTTGTTTTTGAGAATTTTATAAACTTCTAAAAAACCTTATATAAATATCTAAACTTTAGCATAAAAAACTATGTGGAAAATCCGTGATGGAAAACTAGAGAAATCATTTCAATTCGAAAACTATGCCGAAGCGGTTGGTTTTATAAACCAAATAGCCGATATCGCTGATGAATATAAGCATCATCCAGATATATTTTTGTATGATTATAAAAAAGTAAAAGTGTATCTCGTGACTCATGATGCTTCAAATACTATTACCGATCTTGATTATCAGGTTTCTGAGAAGATCGACGCAATGCATACGACACATTTCTCAAAATAAATATACCTTTGCCCGTTTTGTTATCTTACTTTGCTTTTTGTGATTCAAACGCTTAAACTTCGAAATTTCAGAAACTTTTCAAGTAAAGATATTTTCTTCGAAAGAAGATTGAATTGTATTTACGGAAATAATGGTCTCTGAAAATCAAACATCGTAGATGCGATTTCTCTCCTCTCTCTTGGGGAGCTTTTTTGATTAGAGTATGATGCTCTCGTCAAAGAAGGAGAAGCAGGATTTTACGTCGATATACAAACCTATGATGGAGAGAAACTTTCCCTCTCTTATGAGAAAGAAAGCAAAAAGAAAAAACTTTCTCTTCTCTGAAAACCGACGACAAAAACAAAATTTCTCCAATCGACGTTTCCGTGTGTTATTTTTCACCCGCTTACTCTCAATATGATGTATCTCTCTCCCAGTTTACGTAGAGAGTATATGGATGAAATTCTTTCTCAAGCATTTGATGAATATGCATCTGTTTTAAAGCGTTATAAGGAAGCAGTGAGAAATAGAAATAAGTTTCTCATAGCGATACAAGAGGGAAAAGGGAAGCGAGAAGATATCAATTTTTGGGAAAATATATTTGTAGATCTTGCTGTTCAAATATATGAGTGGAGAGATGAATATATCAATTTTATCTCATCAAATATTCAATCATATATTTTTTTATTGTGAGGAAAAATACAATCTTTAGAATTTCTTTATAAAACAAAAGTTACCTCTCCATCAAAAAAAGCCTGTATACAAGAATATCTCGAAAAGAATAGGGAAAGAGATATTCTCCTCGGTGCGACTCATATTGGCCCTCATGTCGATGATTTTGATATCATGATTGATAAAAAATCAATGGTGAGTTTTGCTTCTCGTGGTGGGACAAAAACGGTGATACTTTGACTAAAAATACTAGAGGCGAGATTTCTAGAAATAAAGAAACAAAAGAAACCCGTTATTGTGATTGATGATTTTTTGAGTGAACTTGATGATATACATAAAAAGTATGTTTTTCAAACTTTTGCAGACTATCAAACGATTATTACCTCTATTACGCCGCTTTCTCTCGATGGAGATAACTGCATTATTCAACTATAAAATATTTTGGATATATTGTAAAGCGAAAGAACAGAAATCACATTGCAAACAAAAAGCAAAAATAGTACAATGCCGCCAAATTCTTTTAGTTTTTAACATTGTTTTAACATGAAAAACTTTGGTTTATTGCTTGCAAGTTTCGTGCTTTGTTCTTTCTTCTGATTTTCTCAAGTATTTGCAGCAACCGTTGATCATTTTAATGTTGAATTAAATCCAAGTTCAGCTCAAGTATGAGAAGCTCTTGATATGACGATAGAAGCTCGTGATAAAAATGATGCGGTTATCACAGATTATGATGGAACGATTATTGTGTTTTCTGAAACAGATAAAGAAGCAGAGTTTCCAAATACGCTTGAAGAAAATACCTATACTTTCAAAACATCAGACCAATGAATGGTAAAATTTGAAAATGCGGTAAAATTTAAAAACGAAGGAAAACAAAGTGTTCATGTGTATGATCTCAATGATGATAAGATTATGGGAGTGGCAGAGGTTGATATCACTGATTCAAAACAAACTCAAAATGTAGATATATCTATACTCTCACCTGAAACAGGACTTACTATCGCTGAAAATAAAATAAATGTATCAGGAACGACAAAAAAGAATCATAGAGTAGTGATTATTCTGAATAACAAAGATGAGATTACAACAACCAGCAATAGTGAATGAGTTTTTGAAAAGGAACTCACTAATCTACCAGATGGGGAAAGTGTTATCAAGGCAGTGGTTATGGATGCTGATAATAAAAAAGTTTGAGAATCGAGTTCAGTAAATATTAAAGTAAATTCTTCAGCTCCGAAAGTACAATCTATAAAAATAGATCCAAGAGGAGAAGTAGAACCAGAAACTCTTATATCAGTAGAAGTAGTTGCAAATATGGGACTTTCTGAAGTAAAAGCGATTATAAATGATGTGATTACAAAGCTTGAAGAGACAAAATCAGGGACTTATGTTGGAAAGATAACAGCACCAAAAGAAGAAGGAACCTATATGATAGATATTGCTCTTAAAAATGATCTTGGAAAAGATACAAAGGAACTTGGTCTTGAAAAAATAATCGTAAAAAAAGTTGACCTCAATTCTGCAAGTGGAGCTACTGAAAGTGGGGCACTTTCTCCAGCGCAAGTACGAGATCCTCTGAAAATTACAGGACTCAAACTGACAAAACTAAAAACAAAATCAGTTCTTTCTTGGGATAGTGTAGAAAAAGCAAATAGTTATAATGTATATAGAAAACTTGAAGGATGAAATCTTGAATTTGTAGCCAATGTAAAAGAACCAAATTTCACAGTAAATATAGTGGGTGATGAGATTAAATACGATGATTTCTTTATAAAAGCGGTTGGGCAAGATGTTGATGGACAAGTCTATGAAGGAGATTTATCAGATCCTACTCAAATACAAACAGGGCCAGAACTCTATATTCTTCTCATATTTATTGCCCTTCTCCTCTGAGGAGCGTATGTATTTTACACAAGAAAAAAGGCTTAGTTATAAAAATGAAGTAAAATAAAAAACTTTTCTTTTTCTTTATAGAAAAGTTTTTTATTTATGTAAAATAGTCCATTTTTTCTCTAATATCATTGTTATGAAATTTCTTTCAAAATATTTTCATTCAGAAAAAAAACGATCTGAGATTTGAGCTGTCTGTGCAAGTTCTTGATTTTTAGCTGATATGATTGTTTGTGAAGCAGAGATGCAAAATGCAAATGTGATTGTAGAGTTATGAGCTGGTACGGGTGTTTTTACAAAAAGAATATTTAATCTTGTTTGAGAGACAAAAAAAGAAATATTTATTGTTGAGAAGGATTTTGATTTTTATACATTATTAATCAAAAAATTCCCAGAACATCGATATAATATACTCAATATAGATGTTTTGGAACTTGAAAATATACTCACAGAAAGGTGAATTGATTCAGTAGATCTGGTTATCTCAAGCCTCCCTTTCAAGTCACTTCCTTTGGAAGTATTTAAAGGAGTGATGAATCATTTTTTATGAAACTTCTCTCATTCTAAAACATTATTTAAGCAGTTTTCTTATTTTCCATGCGCAAAGATGTATAAAGAGTATTTTTGATCTATTAAAAAACAATTTTGTTTTTTCAACGTTCCACCAGCGACCATATTTACGTGTACGGGATATAAAAAGTAAATCATACTTATCATAAAATCGCTTGAACTTGATTGTTTGTATTTGGTGAATTTCTTCTTTTGATAAATTCATATCAAGGCCATTTTTTATCTTGAAAGTGTATCTCAAAAATAGAGTGAATATATTCGCGGAGTTCCTTATTAAGAACGGTGATAAAATTATTTTGAAATTCAACGGATTTTTCAGAAAGAAATTTTCAAAAAAATGGAATATACATGGAGACTTCACGGTGACTTATACAAAGCCTATCAAGAACTTCTCTATAAAAAATAACGACTTGTTCTGGAGTATAAGTATCTATTCTTTTTTGCTTTTTGATAAAATAAATGAGAAAATTTTTAGCATCATAACTCAATTGGTCAAGACTCCATATATAACGACAAAAGAGAGTACTTTCTAGAAATTTATCAAGAACGATTCATAAATTGATGTTTTTATAAGTGCATCAATCTATATTATAAATATATGCTTCAGAGTTGTTGTTTGAATAAGGTCGATTATCCATAAAGGTTGTGTTAAAATCCTCTGAGTCACTCTCAGATAAAAAGTCAGCCATTTTGCTTGATAATGTCTAAAAAGCAAAGATAGAGTTCTTCATTGAGAGGTTTTGATATCTCTTTGAGTCGATTGATGGACATAATATACTTATACTTAGCAAGTTCTGCAAATATAGTTTTCTCAAGAGTGGTTGAGTATTTTTTTATCGCTTTATTGAGAAGGGCAACATCAACTCCATCACTATCGCTGATAGTAGCTCACTCCAAGAGTGAAAGTTCAAGGTTTGCTACTTTAAACGAGATTCCGTCAATCAGAATATTTTCAATATATGATTCCAATTTTGAATACAGATTTATTTTCTTTTTTTCTATCTTTCAGGCAATTGTTTTAAAGACGATAGTATAGTCTCCAATCATAATTTTTTTATCGGTATCTCGATTAATGATGATAATCTTTTCAGGGAGAGAGAAATCTTTGAGATGTATTTGGAGAGATTTTTTTCATCCTATACAATAGTGACTTCACGCAAAGAGGGTAATATATCGTTTGAGAAGTTTGAGATAGTACTTATCTATGAGGTCGACATCCCTCATTTTTCTGTCGTTTTCATCAGGGATAATATAAACACCAGATTTGAGTGAAAGAATGATTCACTCTGCTTTCATTCGATAGATGGTTTTATCAACTTGAGCCTGATATTCAGGTTTTTTTTCTGGGTCAACAATTTCAAAAATATCTTCTTTGAGAATGATATTTCATCATCTTTTCAACAACTTGTTAACAATTTTGTTAAAATCAATCATTGTTTTAAATGGCTTATTTAAAGTAAATTAGTGTTATAAAAATAATATACTTTTTGCTATAAAAATCAAATAATTTTTTCTAATTAAATTAATGTAAAAAGAGAGATGAGATATAAAAATCATTTCATAAACTATATTTGCTTTTTGTCTAATAGTCACTAAAATTATATAACTTAATATATTATACATAATTTGAATATATGTCTCGTGGAGAGTCTTTAAGGGAAGCAGAAAGAAATTTAGAGAAACAAATAGAATCCATCAATTTTTCATATAAATCTGATAAACTAAGATTTATATCAATTCTTGAAAGCGTATGAAAAATACTTTCTGTTGCAGACCTACTAAAGCGTACTTGATATAAAAGAGAACGAGACTTAAAAGAATTCTTAGAATATTATAAGGATGATTTTATAAATCTGTGAATTCAAATAATTCCAAATAACGAGGACTATAAAATTAAAAGAGCGCAGAATGTAAAAGATAATGTTTCCTCTTTTTCTGATACCGTTAACTGAGTATTATGAAATTGACAGCCTTGAAGGAGAGATTCCCTCGATAATCTATCTAATCAATCAAAAACTAAAGAAAATGAAACGTTATCTGAAAAAGATTTTTGATCAAAATCATTGTACCGTCTTTATTCATGTATCGTTGAAAATTTGGAGAAAGAAAAGGGTACCTCTCTTTCCATAGAAAAAGTATTGCAACAATTATCTCTTGTGCTAAGTACTCTTTCTCTTTATATATCTAGTATAAACAGAATTTTAAATGAAAAAAAACAAGAATATAGATTTTCTCTCAGGTGAGGATATATTTCTAAGAGATACAGAGATAAAAAAGATAAGGATTCGTTTGGAATCTCACACCCGAGAAACCCCTCTTCATCACACAAGTGAAATAAAGAAGTAAATATAACGGAGGAAAAATCTTATCAATTTACTCAAGATATTGAAGAACGTATTACAAAAAATGCTTTTTGAATGAGTATTGATTTCAAAAGAAAAACTATCAATTGAATTTCTCTTTCTGATGTACAATTCTATATATATGGAGCTTTTGTAAGTAAAAGAGGAGAAGATATAAATATAAAAGCGTTGATACAAGAATTTCCGGCTTTACAAAATTTTTGAGATGAATCTCAGATAAGAGCTACTCTTTGAAAAGAAATTAAGCTTATAAATACAATCTTTCAGCCTTTTCCTTATTTACAAATAAAACTTCTTTGAGGAGTTCCAAAATTAGATACGTTAAAAGATTCAGATTTTTTTCTAATAAATAAAGAACAGTATAAGATACGTATATCTCTTAAAATGAGAATCATTTTTATAAATGACATATTTATTGATTTTTGAGAGTATATTGATGAGGTGTTACCACTTTTTATGAATCAACTTTGACATGCAAACATTTCTTTGCAAAGTATAGAAAATATTAATAAAATATTGAAGACTTATAATATTTCTCTCTTATTTCAAAAGAAAGGGAAGAACGTGTTTTTACAGTGAACAGTAGAAAAATTTGATGAACAATTAATTATTTCCAAAAAAGAACTCATCTTAGAATCAATACAATCTTTTCCTTCTTTGTGACTAAATATTTCTGCAACAGAATATAGTTTAGAAAATGAAGATGAAAGAATTACATTAAAAGAGAGCCATTTTCTTACTTTGATGATGATAATACACTTTAATGCTCTGTGATGAACGGTAAATGATTTTTCTGAATTTTTAAATATTTCAGCAGAAGTATCTTTTAGGAAATTTATTTTTGACGTAAGGGGACTTATTAATATGAACATACGTTCTTTATGATATAGTATAGAGTTGGTCGATAATAAATTTTACTTTAGAGAAATTCTAGATGGTAATGAACAAGAAGTTAAAAAATATACTATTGGTCAGTGAGAAATAATAGAAGTAAACTTCTCGAATCAGTCTATTGGTTATAAATGAAGGAGTTTCACTCCTTCAAAATACCTGTTTTCTTTGATTTCAAGGCTGATGAAAAAGTCAGATTCTCAAGAAAATCCTGTTCTTTATATAAATATTAAATGACATCCAGATTGAGAAATGAATGAAATCAATACTGAAGTTCAGCAGTTATGATTACCATTTTCGTATACAGCTCAGAAGACTTTTATAGTGCAAATAAAGAAAAAATTCTCATAAATAACTATAAAAATTTACTCTAAAAGAATTATTTATTTTTTAAAAAAAAGAACTTCCCCCGAGAAAGTTCTTTTTCATTACTCTATCCTAAATGGATAATCATCAGGAATATACTTTTGTTTGATATGAGACATACATTTTGTAACATTGTTGTGCCAATGATCAGAACTGGAAGCATAGATAGATCAGTTTTTATTTCCATATCTACTGAGATCAGATATTTTTTTATACGATCCTAAAAATCTATTATTGAGGGTTTGTACCATCCAGTAGATTCACGAACGAGCATTTTGAAAGTTTTTTGTTGCTCACGAATCGGTATTTCCTATATTTCAAACGTTATAAGGAGTTTTGAGATTTCTTCCGAGTCACGTCTCTGCGAGTCATACACACATGATAAATGAAGGGTCTATGTTTCAATCAAGAGCCTCTTCTACCCACATATTCCAATCTCGAAATGCAGGAACAGCGTATTTTTCTAAAAGATATTTTTGTCTCTCTACTTCTGTTTCTCATTCAAGTTTAAATATTTTCTTTCATTGTTCACTTTTTGAGAAAGTATATTCAACCCCTTTTCTTGTTTTAAAATCAGTTCAGAATTTATATTTGTACTTCTCTGGAAGTTCGTTGTAAGCAAGATAAGACGTATCAACAAACTCAAGAGGATCAACGGATACTTGATCTTTAAATACTTCAAAATGGAGATGCGGTCCTGTTGTCATAATTCCAGCTCAAAGCGTTCCATATTCTCAACCACTCTTTCCAAATTCTTGTCACATCTTGAGGAAATCACCTTCTTTTACAGTTATTTCATTGACATGACCATACACGGTCACAAATCCATCAGTATGTTTCAGTGCTATAAATGCATAGTCGTTTGTTGTTGGTGGATTGAGATACATAACATATCCATCAGCAGGAGCTTTGATAGGGGTTCACTGAGGCGCAATAATATCTATTGCTTCATGAGTAGAACCAAGTTCTTTGGTGTACTCAGGATCTTTATAATAAGCACTGAGTCAATAATAAGGGAGAATAGGCCAAATAAGAGGATTTTGAGATGGAAGTGTTTCTGAAGCGAGTTTTCATTCGGCAAAAATTATTTTATTCATTTCTAAACATTTCCCATCGAGGTTTCTTGAAAATACCGTATCAATATTGAGGTCAATAAACTCACATTCATATTTCTCAAGAAGCTTCTTTTTTGTGTTATTAAACTTAATTCTTTCTTGGAGTTCTTTTATTTTTATTTGTTTTTCTATTCCAAGCTTATCGGCAATATATTTTTGATACAGGTCTTCTTTTCATTTGCTTACATCAAGAAGCCTTTGTTTAAGTGCTTTTTTATCATCAAGTACCTTTTTTTGAAGCATGAGACTTTTTCGAAGTTGTTTGAGACTAGTTTCTTCATTCTCAAGCGCTACTTTTTTAAGGTAGAGTTGTTTTATATACGATCTATGCTGGTCGATAAGTTGTTGTCCAGTAACTTCTATAATTCATTTAAAGTAAATATCATTGATAATCGTATCAATATCTTCTCCGTTCATAATGATAGCTTTGAGATTATCGACCTCTTCACCGTCAAAAACATAGTTTCCTTTTTTATATATATGCACGATATAATCAAGAATAATCTTTCTATTTTCATCAACTTTTGTAGAGAGAAGGTCAAGAGCAGCTTTATTTTTTTCTACTTGTTCTCGAGTGAATACGATACTTTGATTTGTCTTATCGGCTTCGGCAAGAATAGAAGCTATCTCTGAATCAATAGAAGAGAGGGCACTTTCAAGTGAGTTTGTTCGTTTTGCCACTTCTTGTGCTTGTTGTTCAAGGTATTCACGTTTACTTTTTATATCACTTGAGAGTTTCCCATAAACATTCATCTTATTATAACTTGAAAATGATTCTAAGTCTTGTTCATTCAAAAAATCCTCAGATTCATCAAAAAGTATCTCATACTGAGTTTGTTTAAAGTTATCAAGAATCCTCCCAGCTTCTCTTTTTGAAAGCGCAAAAACAGGCAATATACTATTCGCAAGGAGGAGGAGAAGAGCGATATTTGTAACTGTTTTTTTCATTTTTGTATTATTTTATGAATTTGAGAATGAAGTCTCTTACTTTTTCTAATGTCATTCTAAACTTTTGTTCATCATTTTCAAGTAAAGTCATACGAAATCCATCATAGGTTGAGTTAAACCCAGACAGAGGGACAACACATATTCAAGTTACTCAGAGAAGAGAATAGCAAAATTTTTTATCAAAACGTTTTCATTTTATAAGTGAAGATACAAGTGTTTGTATTTCTTCTTTTCCAAATTCAGGGGTGAATTCAAGATTTATTTTATCCAAATCAAAGACAACCGTAAAATAAAAAGCTCATTTAGGTTTAATATAGGTTACTCAATCAATACCGCTTAAATATTCACTTACTATATCAGCTCTTTTTTTATATTTTTGGATACGTGTTTGGAGATGTTCTTTATATCTCGAATCTTCATAGATAGTTGGTATCATATATTGAGGGAGTGTTGTTGAACAAACTTCAAGCATTTTTGAAGCATAGACAGAGTTGATATATTTTTTAAAGTTTTCGTCTTTGTCACGATTGTAAACTTCTATCCATCCGCAACGAGATCATGGCCATGGAAAATCTTTACTAATTCATTTCATCGATATACCAGGCACATCTCCGATAATATCACTGAGTGGGACTTTATCTTCGTCATTATATACAAGTTTTTCGTAAATCTCATCAAAAATAAGAAATAGGTCATATTTTTTTGCGATAGCAACGATACCTTCCAATACTTCTCTTTTAAAAATAGCTCCCGTTGGATTATCTGGGTTGATAACGAGTATTCCAGCAATATTTGGATTATATTTTACTTTGTTTTCTATCTCTTCAAGATTAGGATTCCAATCATTGTATGGATCAAGAGTATAGGTAAGATGTTCACTTCCAGAGTTGGTAGCTTCTGCACTTGAGTGGGTAGGGTAGGCAGGATTCGGACCAAGGACTCTGGCAGAATAAGCAAGATATCCATATACTTTATTGATGGCTTCTCCGAGTCCATTGAAAAAAATAATATCGTCTTTTGTTATTTTTCCGTTTTTTTCAGCAAGATATTGACGAGTAGAATCAAGTCCTCTCGATGGAGAATATCAGAATACGGTATCATTATCAAGAGCTTTTTTAATGAGTTCTTTTCACCAACTTGGAAATGTTTCTCACTTTTGGATTGGATCTCAAATATTTTCCCATGTTATTTCAACTCAAAAACTTTGAAGTTTATTTGCGATTTCGACAATTTCTCTTATTTCATAGCTGAGTTCTTTATATCAAAAATGTAGAAGACTTCTTCTCATAAACGGAATAAATTAGGAATTAGATATTAAAAATTTAGTTAGTTTCTTTATTCTTTCATCGTTATATTTCTTATAAAAAGTTCAATCATAGAAAGAAACATTCAAAGAGCAAAAATAGTCCACCCACTCAATATTCAAAAAGAGGTAAAAAAGACACATCCTATAAAAAAAAGTGAGATAAGAGCCCCCTGACGGAAACTGGTAAGTACGTGAAAGATATACACTTCGCCACGAAAGTAAACTTTTTTTATAAAATAAAGAATCAGAGTAATAAATGAAGACACGGCAGTAAAAAAAGAAAAAGTAATGATAGAAAGTGCAAGAAAACTATTTACCAAAGGATCAATATAAAACAGGGTAAGAAAAAAGGTTACCGTTGTACAGAGACAGAGAATAAATATCACAAAAAGCAGAAGTCTTTTTCTCATAGTACGAAATTATTAAAGGGTTCAGCGTCTTTTTATCGTTTCAATCTTTATACAATTTTTATTTTCAAATTCAACATAAAGCGCATGGATAATATACTGTTTATCGGTTTGTTGTTCTATTTTTCATTTTTGAATTCACGAGAGGAATCTATCGCGAACAGATTCAGGAAGTGCTCATATCACGGAATCAAAAGGTCCTGTCATTCAAACATCAGTAATAAATCCAGTTCATCATTTTCCAATCATAGCATCATTTGTTTGTACGTGGGTATGTGTCCCATAGACAAGTTGTATTTCCGAAAAAAATAGTTGATACATTCCAGCGATTTCAGCTGTCGTCTCCCTGTGAAAATCAACAATCACTGCATCAAAGTTTCATTCTTTTGTTTCTTCAAGAATCTCTTTTAAACGTTGAAAAGGATTATATACTTCGTATCTGATAAAAACTTGTCCAAGGAGATGAATAAAAAGAATACGTTTTCCGTCTTTTTCCAAAATACTATATCCTTTTGATAAATAGGGCTTTTTTTCATTTGGATAGAGGTTTGCAGGGAGGATAATTTTACTTTCTTTTGATTGGAGATACGGAGTAATTTTTTCTTCGTTATCAAAAATATGATCTCAAGAAGAAAATCCATCAATTCAAATAGCTTCAAGTTCCCTGACGTGTTTTTCTATAGCCCCTCTTCAAGAACTAATATTATCTATGTTTGCAAGAATAAAATCAGGGGAAAACTCTTTTTTGAATCCTGCTATATTTTTTATAAGAGCGTTTCGTCAAACTCTTCCATAGATATCACCAAATATAAGAAGTTTAATCATGGGTTTTGTTTTTTTGAAGAAGTATGTGATAAAAGTATGAGTACATAAGAAGTTCTGTGATACCACTTATTATGAAAAAATAAAAGAGTGCGAGTATAATTTTTTGCACACTATTTGAATCAATAAAATCAATGATTTCCTGCCCGCTTTTTCATTTAAATTCCTCCGATAAATCAGCAAGTTCATCTGATTCTAATTGTGGGAGAGTAACTCCACTCATACTTGCGATTTGTACGAGTTGTACGTAACGAGTTCCATTTTTTATATTATTTTCAACAAGGTCATTTTTATAGGTGAAGGGGAGAGTGATAATTCCAAACAGAACAAAAATAAGAATGAAAAGAAATATTTTTTTGATTCCACTCGTTGATTTGAGTCATTTTTTTATCCAGTCCAATGCTTTTGTCTTTTGATGATGGAGAAATTCCTCACTTTCGACAAAAAAGAGAACGGAAAATATAATCCTAAAATTAATATAGGCAAAACTTGCAATACATCATACAAGCGCTACAAGAAGAAGAATACTAAACCAACTAAATCAAGAGTTTGCACCTAAAACGACAGAGAGAGCTCACTCAAGTCATCCTACTATGAAGATAAAAACACTGAAAATAATCAAAAAGAGAACGAGTGGAAGACTCAAAAAAAGAGAATTCCAAAGAAAAATCTGAGCGTACTTTTTGAGGGTAGGAATATGAAGAAAGATATTTTTCTTATACCCAATTTTTTCTCCGTTAAAGTAATTTTTATACATAAAAAGATTGAGGACGTATGTATATGTTTTTCAAAAAGTAAACAGAAGAAATGCAATAAAAATAAGAAGTGAAAGAATCGTTGTAAGTCCATTTTTATCAAAAATTCAGGCAAAATCAGCTGGAGAAAGCGTCATAGAAAGAGCTTTCATAAATATATCCGAGAAGTGAACTTCTGGAAAAACAAAAATAATATAAAGAATACAAATGACAATAATAGGAGCGCTAAAAACAATTCAAAGAAAGTATCCCATAAGGGCATTGATAATTTTTGTTATATTCCAATGAATAAAGTTATTGAAAGGGATGCGGATATCGCTCAAAATGTGTTTTATCTGACGAAAAAATGATTTCATAAATAAAAAGAAAACAAGAAATATAATACGTACCTAGTATAGAAAAAAGACCATAATTTGCAATTAGAAAATGTTAGAATAAAATAGAGGAAAGGTAAAAGGGTGAAAAATAAAAAAGTAAAAAGAAAATATATATTTGTTCTTTTGTCCCTTTGTTTCTTTGCTCCTTTGTTTCTTTGCTCCTTCGTCACTTTTTTCTATGAAACGAAATGAAATCATATTTAGTATTTTAAAAGTCCCACTTGATTTTTGTGTGGTTTTTTTCTCATTTTTTATCGCCCGTGAACTTCGTCTTGTGACGGATTTGATTCCATGAGTACAACTCCCAATTCAAACAATCAGCAATGAAAATCTGACACTTTTATCTTTTTATGGAGCGTTGTTACTCGTTGTTCTTTTTGCGAGCCATAAAATGTATACTATCAAAATTACTTCATCAAAAATAAAAGAATCACTTGATATCATACGATATTCTTTATATTGGTTTTTCTTTTTCTCGGTCTTTGTATATCTTGCACAAGGGATGATATACCATGGGAAAGAGATACCCAGACTTATCATCATCTATACACTTTTTTGAACCATTTTTGGACTTTTTATTAGTCGTCTTTTTCTTGGTACTATACAGACGTTTTTGCTTAAAAGAGGATATATATCAAAAAAGAACCTTCTTCTCATCACCAACAAATCGAAAAAAGAGATAGAACCTATTTTAAACGATATTTATGAAACAGGGATTTATTCGATTGTTTGATATGCGAATCCAGAGGAAATCAAAATGAAAGATATGTCCTATGTTGGATGATTTTGAGAAACACTTAAAATATTGCAATCGAGGAGTTGTGAAGAAATCCTCTTTATTGATAGTGATTTTGGGAAGGATGAACTGTTACAAATATGGGAAATTTCTCGTATTTTTGGTATTAGATACCGCTATATAACAAACAGTTTCGATGTTACGAGGTCAAATACTTCTATCTCTCTTATTAATCATATTCCCGTCATAGAAATAAATACCACTCCACTTGATAACTGGGGCAGAGTCACAAAAAGAATAATAGATATACTCGGTGCTTTTTTCGGTCTCATTATATTTTCTCCCCTGATGGTTCTTACATCGATACTTATAAAAATAGAATAACCAAATGCCCCCGTCATCTATAAAAATAAACGAGTTGGGCAGT
>CAYUZH010000013.1:0-6099 GCA_964449635.1 uncultured Candidatus Peribacteria bacterium
GATATGATGTTATAGAGATTGCAAATACTCCTTATAAAGAGTACTCAACGAATGGGATTATGCCTTCTAAAATTCATACTGCATGGGCTGAAATTTGGAATGATCATGGTATACAAAGAGCTTATAAGACGGATTATGAGTATTACACTTCTTCTGGAGATGTAAAAAATCCAGATGTTCGTATCTTCGTTGGTTTAAAATAAGAATTATGAAAATCCAACTTTGACATAGTCGTGATTCAAATTTTCTACAAGAGTTGTATATTCCTCTCAAGGAAAATTTTTCTCAAATAGAATGGATATTTCCTCATGAAGAAAATGGGAAATTTATGAAATCTGAAGATACTCTAAAGGAAATAGATATTTTCCTCGCAGAAGTAAGTATTCCAGCAACGGGTCTTGGTATCGAACTTGGATTTGCATATTTGTATAAAAAGAGAATTATCTGTATTTCGAAACAAGGAGTAAAAATAGCAGGGTCTCTTAAATATATTTGTGGTGAATTTATTGAGTATAGCGATGAGAAAGATATGATAGAAAAATTAAAAAATATTTTATAATATAATGAAAATTCTGAACTTCGATTCAGAATGATAAGTAAAAATTTATGTATAACGAAACCATTACATTTTATAGTAAAACTCCACCAAATAAGTGAGTTCTCCCAAACTATACTATTAGTTTCTGGGAAGAAAATCGTATTTGTGGAGACGATTTGAAGGTCTATATTTTAGTAGAAAATAATGCTATTAAAGATTGGTCTTTTGAAGGTGATACCGCTATTATTACGACCGCTTGTGCGAGTATTTTTGGAGAAAGTATTGTTGGGATGAGTATTGAAGAAATTCTTCGACTTGATAATCTGTATATAGAAGAACTTATCGGTATGCCCGTATCACAAAGACGTAAACAAGCTTCGGTTCTTGGTCTTCTTACAACAAAAAATGCACTCCATCAATATGTACAAGATGGGAAAAAAGAATATTTTGAAGATGTAATAAAAAATTAATTTTCTCTTATGATAAAACTCTCACAAACGGGGTATTATGCTCTTCACGCTGTGCTTTATATAGCTAGTCAAAAAGAATTGGTAAAGATTAAAGATATTTCTGAAAAAGAATGAATGAGTGAATCGCTTCTCAGGCGTATTATTGCGGAACTTGAAAAAGCTCATATTGTTCAATCAACTCGTGGTCGTAATGGAGGAATTACTCTTGCAAGAGAAATAAACAAAATAACTGTTTATGATGTTCTTGAAGCGAGTGGTGAAGAGCTTTGACTTCGTGACTGTACCAAATGACTTGCTTGTGATAATAAAGAATCCTGCAATACAACAGATATTCTTTCTCAGATTCAAAGGGGATTTAATAGTTTACTGAAGATGTATACACTTGATAAATTTATAAAATAAAAAACTCTCAAATATTTGAGAGTTTTTTATTCATTTAGATTATTTTAGGTTACTTGGGTCGAGTTTGATACCAGGTCCCATAGCGTTACAGATGAATACAGTATTGATATATTTTCCTTTTGCTCCAGCTGGCTTTACATCCATAATCGCTTGGAGGAAGTGAGTAAGATTTGCTTTTAGTTTGTCTTTTCCGAAAGAAAGTTTTCCAAAAATTGAATGAACATTTCCTTGTTTATCAGTTTTAAATTCAAATTTTCCGTTTGCTATTTCTTTTACGATAGCAGCGATATCTTCTCCTACTGTTCCTGTTTTAGGATTTGGCATAAGTCCTTTTGGTCCGAGTACTCTTGCGATTTTTCCGAGGTGTCTCATCATAGATGGAGTTGCCACACAAATATCAAAATCAAGAGGTTGTTTTCCTGATTCGATGTCAGCGATAAGGTCTTCACCACCAGATACAGATGCTCCTGCTTTTTTTAGCTCGTCATTACTTGCTGTATCATTGAATGCACAGATTTTTGGAGTTTTTCCAGTTCCATTTGGAAGAGTAATAGTTGTTCTAATCATTTGATCTTGATATTTTGGATCAAGAGCAAGATTAAAGTGAATCTCAACTGTTGGGTCAAATTTTACTGTATTTGTTTTCTCAAGAAGTTCAATCGCTTCATCAAGTCCGTACATAATTTCTTTATTCACCATTTCTGATGCTTTTGCATATTTTTTTCCTGCCATAATATAATTTTTATAAAAATAAAGGTGGTAACGTACACTCTTCGCACAAGGTTTCGAGGCACTTCCTTAAAAGGCTCCAGAATTATAGAGAAAAAGATACAAAATGCAAGGGAAAGTGAGAAAATAGAAAAATTGGATATATTTATCTTAATCTAGTATAATATTTATGAATTTTAATTTAAGTATTTTATGGAATTAGTTGAAGTAAATTCAGTAAATGGAATAGGATTTTATAGTAAAAATTCTATTAATGTCATTGATTCAGTTAAGAAAGACGTTGATGAAAATATATCTTTGCATAATCCAGATAATTCCCACTTATCTGAAAACGATGAATTCTATTTTCCGAATACACAAAGAACATACGTTGTAAAATATAATCATGAAAAAAAAGGTATAATCCTAAGTTTGGTACCTATGTCTCATGGTATTTCTTTAAATGAATTTAATTTAACTACCTCTTGATTTAGTCTAGAAAGTTCGAAGTCCAAACATATATTAATACAATCAAAGACTATGTGAGCTCAAATAGATATAAAAGTTTTTCTTCTAAAACATCTTTCAAATCCTTTACTGGATAGTAGTATTCTTTGTATTTGAGATATTCGTTGATGAGACTGACAGTGATGAGAACTATGGAGTATAGTAGATAATTATATTGCTCAATTATATAACTGTGATTTTATTATATGAAAGCTTTCGGCTGATAAATAGAGTGATCAATCAAGATTAGAACAAGCAAAGAGGAACCGTTGATATAGAGTTGATGTTGGTTGAAGGGCAGTAAAATTTCTAACACAAAATGCTGAAGGAAAGTATAACCTTTTTGGTCAATTATCTTCTTTAGATTCTAATTCAGATACTATAAGAAATTTTAAGTAATATTTTTTTTCTCCACCGGATCATATCCTCATTTTGTCCATGGGTTACAACGAGCGATTCTCCGAGTCCCTTTTCAAAGTCATACGATAACTCCCTTTTTTTCAATCGCTTCTTTCATATAGTCACTACAACTCGGGATATGTTTACAATATGGTGGTTTATTCAAAGATTTTGCCCAAAAAGAATGATCAGGGGAAAGAAATTTTTGATAGATATGTATCAAAAAAACAAGTGTCTTTTTCATAAAAAATTATTATTTTAAAGACACTATTCAAAAAAAGAGAGAAATCAATTATTTATTGAGAAGTAATTCAAGGAGTGCCATACGAATGGGGACTCCATTTTCTGCTTGTCTAAAAAAAGCAGCATTTGGAAGTCCATCTACTTCGTGGTCAACTTCGTTTACACGGGGAAGAGGATGCATAATTGTAACGTCTGATTTTGCGTTCTTGAGAGTACCAAGAGTGAGGATAAATTGATTTTTTAGGCGTTCATACTCGTCTTTATCTTGAAATCTTTCTTTTTGGATTCTTGTTACATAGAGAACATCAGCTTGTTGTAATCAATCTTCGTAATCATTCGTTTCTCTGTAAGAAATCCCTCTTTCATCAAGTACTTTTTTTACTTTCTCTGGCATTTTTAGCTCTTCTGGCGAAATGAACGTAAAAGAAATTTCAGGAAAAAGAGAGAGAAGATATGCAAGAGAATGAGTGGTTCGACCGTATTTTAAATCTCAAACCATAGCAATTTTTAGATTCTCTAGTTTTCCTTTTTCTTTTAATATTGTATAGGTATCAAGAAGTGCTTGCGTTGGATGTTCATTTCATCCATCTCCTGCATTTATAACCGGTTTTTGTATTGTTTTTGCTGTAATTTCTGCGCTTCCAGATTCAGGATGTCGTATCACAACTATGTCTGCATACATGGCATTAATAATAGCGTTATCTTCGAGAGATTCTCCCTTCGACAGGCTGCTTGTTTCTCCACTGGCTACAGTGATAACATTTGCTCCAAGCCTTTTAGCAGCTGATTCAAATGAGAGTCTTGTTCGAGTACTGGGTTCATAAAAAAGGGTTGCTACAATCTTTCATGAGAGAGAGGTTCCTACTTTTTTTCAACGAAAGATATCTTCCATCTCTTTTGCTTTTTTAAGGATTTCTTCAACATCATATTTTGATAGTTGATGTACAGATACAAGGTCTTTATGAGGGTAGATATACATATTATTTTTTTGTTAATTCCTTATAAGAGAGTATGTTTATTTTTTCTCATAATTCAAGATAAAAAAGTGATTCAATAAATGTTTTTGCTACCTTGCTATTCGTGATAAGTCAGATACCTTTATCTACTGATGTTCTACGTATAAAGTATCCACTTTTTTCTTCTTCTCTCAGGTCAGAACAAGCGGTATTAATCACAAGATCGAATTCTTTTCTTTGAATCATTTTGATGACATTGTTTTCTTCGTCTTCTCTTACCTTATTTACTTGTACTATTTTGATGCCATGTTCTTCGAAAAATGTTTTTGTTCCACTGGTTCCAAAAAGGGTGTATCAAAGTTTCCCAAGCATTTTTACAGACTCTATTAATTCTACTTTTTCTTCGATAGAACCGAGTGAAAGAAGAATATTTTTATTTGGAATTTTGAGTCCAACAGAGAGATAAGCGGTGAGAAATGCTTCATGGAGATTTTCTCCGATGCATCCGACTTCTCCCGTTGATGCCATCTCTATTCCAAGTTTTGGATCTGCTCCTTTGAGTCTATGAAAAGAGAACTGAGGAGCTTTTACTCCGACATAATCAAGGTCGAGCGTATTGTAATTGCCATGAATATCAATTCATAAAATCGATTTCGTCGCAAATTCTATAAAATTATATCCGGTTACTTTTGATACAAATGGAAAACTTCTTGATGCTCTCAAGTTACATTCGATCACTTTTATATCATTTTCATGAGCGAGGTATTGGATATTAAAAGGTCCAGTAATATTGAGTTCACGTACTATTTTTTTTGTAATCTTCTTTATTTTTCTCACCGTTTCTATATAGAGCTTTTGTGCCGGAAGAACGACCGTTGCATCTCCTGAATGCACTCAAGCATTTTCTATATGTTCACTCATCGCATAGATAATAAGATCGCCATTTTGACCAACTCCATCAACTTCGATTTCTTTGACTCCTACGGCAAACTTTGAGATAACCGTTGGATGATCTCTTGATATATGAGCAATATTGGTCAGAAAATGTGAAAGTTGTTCTTTGTCGTGGCAGACTCTCATATTGGCTCCAGAAAGAACATACGAAGGTCGTATAATCACCGGATATCCATACGTATCTCAGAAAATAAGAGCTTCTTCCAGACTTGTGAGTTCGGCCCATTTTGGTTGCTCAACTTCTATAGTATCAAGGAGTTTTGAAAATTTATTTCTATCTTCTGCTTTATCAATATCGTTTGGAGAAGTTCCCAGTATATGAACACCATTTTCTTGGAGTTTGAGAGCGAGATTTTGTGCTATTTGTCCTCCCATCGACACAATCACGCCGTATGGCTTCTCGCTTTGGTAGACATCAAGCACTTTTTCGAGACTGATTTCGTCAAAGTAGAGTTTATCACAAGAATCAAAATCCGTAGAAACGGTTTCTGGGTTAAAGTTCATCATAATCGTCTCATATCAAAGAGTTCTGAGTGTTTTGAGGGCATTTACGGAACACCAATCAAACTCTACAGAAGACCCTATTCTATAACTTCCAGACCCAAGTACGATAATTTTTTTCTTCTCTGAATTGGGAGTCTCTTTTGTATCACTTTCTGTTCAGTGATAGGTTGTATACATATAGTTAGTAATACTTGGAAATTCTCATGCTAAAGTGTCGATTTTTTTAGTAACAGGAATAATATTTTGTTCTTCTCTCATTTTTCTGACTTCTTGTTCTTGAATCTGTAAAAAGAGACCTATTTGTCTATCTGAAAATCCTTGTTTTTTTGCTTTTTTTATAAATTCAAATATTTCGCTCGTTTTTTGTTTTTGCGCTAATGTAATCAGGGTATGAATTGTTTTTACTATATTTTAAAGT
>CAYUZH010000013.1:6109-13327 GCA_964449635.1 uncultured Candidatus Peribacteria bacterium
AAGCTCGTGCGATAGCAAACATACGCTTTGGAGTGGCAATATCAAGATCAGATTCATCAAAGTCAAAATCACTTGAGTTTCCGACAAATCAGAGCGCTCCGATATCAAGATTTCTGAGTGCTTTTTGAAGGACTTCTTCTATACTTCGTCCGATTGCCATAACTTCTCAGACAGACTTCATTTCAGAACCAATACGATTTTCTACTTTTTCAAATTTTTCTAAATCCCAACGAGGTATTTTACAAACCACATAATCGAGACTTGGTTCAAAAAAGGCAGTCGTTATTCCTGTTACTGAATTTTTGATTTCATCGAGATTATATCCAAGTCCTATTTTTGCAGCGACGTAGGCGAGAGGATACCCTGTTACTTTTGATGCGAGCGCACTTGACCTTGAAAGTCTCGCATTTACTTCTATCACACGATATTCAGTTGATTTTGGATCATAGGCGAACTGTATGTTACACTCTCCGATGATACCAAGATGACGGATAGTTTTTTGTGCGACGTCTCGCAGAAGATGATAATCATAATTTGAAAGAGTTTGACTCGGAGCGATGACAATACTTTCTCCCGTATGGATTCCCATAGGATCAATATTTTCCATATTACAGACCGTGATACAATTATCGTTTCTATCTCTTACGACTTCGTATTCAAGCTCTTTCCATCCAGCGAGACTTTCGTCTATGATTACTTGATTTGAGTATGAAAATGATTTTTCGAGAAGTTTTATGAGTTCTTCTTCGCTATGAGCGAATCCACTTCCGAGTCACCCAAGAGCAAAAGCCGCTCGTACGAGTACAGGGTATCCGATTTCATTTGCGATATATTTTGCTTCTTCTACAGAAGTAGCTGTTTTACTCTTGGCGGATTTTACTTCTATCTGATCAAGAATTTGGTTAAATTTTTTTCTATCTTCTGTTGCTTCTATGACTGATGTTGGTGTTCAGAGAACGAGGACATTATGTTTTTTGAGGATTCAGTTTTGATCAAGAGTAAGTCAGCAATTGAGGGCCGTTTGTCATCCAAAAGAGAGGAGAATCGCTTCTGGTTTTTCTTTTTCAATAATTTTCTCTACAAAAAAGGGAGTTACTGGATGAAAGTAGATTTTATCTGCGAATCCAGCATCTGTTTGTACGGTTGCGATATTTGGGTTTATGAGAATGACTTCGATTCATTCTTCTTTGAGAGCTTTGATGGCTTGACTTCCAGAATAATCAAATTCTCATGCTTCTCAGATTTTTAGCGCTCCAGAGCCAAGGAGAAGAATTTTTTTGAAGGGAGTTTTCATTGTTTTTGTGATTCAGGGGTAAAGATTATTTGTACTTTTGTAGCCAATTTTTAATGTATACTTTTTATAAAGTTTTCAAATAAATACTGACTATCATTTGGTCCAGGAGAACTCTCTGGGTGAAATTGTACACTTCTTATCGGAGCATCTTCAAAAATGATTCCTTCATTGGTTCCATCATTAATATTTTTCATCCAAACTTTTATATTTTTGGGGAGAGTTGACTCATCAATAGCATAGGAGTGATTTTGAGAAGTAAGGATACATTTGCCGGTTTCTAAATCTTTTACTGGTTGATTTTGTCCTCTGTGTCAGTAGGGGAGTTTATAAGTACGAGCTCAACTTGCGAGCGCAAGAAGTTGATTTCAAAGACAAATTCAGAAGCATGGAACTTTCTCTCCGATAGCTTTTTTAATTTGCTCAATAGTAGTTGTATAGAGGGATGGATCTCAAGGTCCGTTTGATATAAAGAGAGCATCAAAATCGAGACTTCCGTCCATAAATGGATATTCTCATGGGACACGGATAATTTTTATATCATATTTTAAAAAATTTCGGAGCATATTATTTTTGATTCCCATATCAACGACACAGATTGTTTTCTTTCCGTTTCAAAGTATTTGTACTTCTTTTGTTCCGACTTCGTAGGCAAGAAGTCTTGTATTTGGGTCTTCAAAGTCTCATATATTAGACGAATTTTCCATGATAATTTTTCAAAGAATACATCCTCTTTCTCGTATCAGATGCGTCAAAGCCCTCGTATCTATTCATGTAATAGCTGGAATTTTCTGTTTTTTGAGAAGATCAGAGAGAGACTCTATTGCTTGAAAGTGATTGTACGATGAACTATATTCACTCACAATAAGTCCGGAAATATGGATATTGTCAGATTCGTAGTATTTTTGTATTCAAAAATTATCTTTTTGCTCAAAGTCTGGAACTCAATAATTTCAGATAAGAGGATAGGTACAAACAAGGATTTGTCATTTATAGGAAGGATCACTCAGTGTTTCGGGATATCACATCATACCAGTATTAAAAACGACTTCACCATTTATATTTCCTTCATATCCAAAAGATTCTCCCTCAAAAACCTCTCATGTGACGAGTACTAACTTTGCTTTCATATGTTTGAACTTAAAAATAAATTTTACACAAAAAAAAGAACGAATAAATCGTTCTTTTATTTAACAAATTCAACTACTTTTGCGAAAACTTCTTTATTGCTGATAGCAAGGTTTGAAAGAACTTTTCTATTGAGAGTAACTCTTTTTTCATAGAGTTTATTAATGAAAACACTGTATGAAAGTCCGAGTTCTCTTACTGCAGAGTTAATACGAACTGTCCAAAGTTGTCTAAAGTTTCTTTTCTTTAGTTTTCTTCCGATATATGCATTTGTTCCTGCTTTCATCCAAGCATTTTTTGCTCTTTTGAATACTTTGCTATTAAGCATGCGGTATCCTTTTGTAGCTGCAAGGAGATTTCTATGTCTTTTTTTGGTCATAAGACCTCTTTTAACGCGAACCATACGGTGTGTAGATTAACAGATTAAATATTTTAAATTAGAAAGAATATGGAAGTTGTTCTTTTATTCTTTTCATTTCACTACGATCTATTACGAGACCATATTTATTTTTCCCTTTTGATTTTTTCGATTTGTCAGAAAGGAGATGTCTTTTATTTGCTTGTGCAAGAATAACTTTCCCAGTACCGGTAATTTTTACTCTCTTTTTTACTGCACTTCTTGTTTTTAACATACTTAATTTGTTTTAAAGTATAAATATTATTTTATTGTTTTTAACATCACGAACAAATTTGAACCGTTCTGTACTAAATCTTTATCAACTTTATAGAATTCAGAAAGTGTTGCAACGAATGCTTTTAGTTTCTCACGTGCAAGTTCGTTGTGTTGGTTTTCACGTCATTTCATAAAAAGTACTACTTTGAGTGGATGTCCATCTTCAGCAAATCATTCTGCTTGTTTTTTTCGTACTTCAAGGTCGTGCCCATCAATACGAAAAGAAATTTTAAGCGTTTTTAGTTCAGGAGTCTTCGATCTCTGTTTATTTTTTTGATCTTGTTTTTTTTGTTTATACAAAAATTTTCCAAAATCAAGAATTTTTACTATCGTAACATCATCTTTTTTCCCAATTTCCATTAAATCTAATCCTCTCTCTTCGGCCTTTTCACGGGCTTCTTTTAAGGTCATTTCTCAGAGATTTCAGAGTTCATCATCGATGAGTTGTACTTTAGAAGCAACTATCTCATGATTGAGTCTTTTTTTGTCTTTCACTTATATAGGATTAAGATTTAGAAGAATTCTCAAGGTTTTTTAGTTTCTTTGCAAAAAGAGATTTCTTGCGAGAACCATTATTCATTTCAATAATGTTTTTCTTTACAAGTTTATCTATTGTTGCTTGAAGACCAACTTTGATTGTTTTTCCAGATGCGTCTTTTTCTCCAAAGTATACTTTTCTTGCGTCAGCAGCATTTCCTGCTTTGATATTTCTTTCAAAAGCAACTCTCACTTCGCGATATAAGTTTCTAAAGTGATCGTTTCTTGCTTGCTTTTTAACGCTTTGTCTTAGAGCTTTTTTTGCTGATTTGATTATTGGCATTTACCGTCCTTTACGTGATAAAATGATTTTTGGGGCTATTTTAGAAGCTCGAGGATTATATAATGAAAAATTCAATAGTCAAAAGATTTTTTCACTTTTTATCTTAAATTTCCTCCTACCTTTTCAACGTTCTTTACAATTTGAGAGATAAGCGAATTTTTTACGGTATCATCCAGAGTTTCTTTGTCCGATTGTATGTAGATTTTATAACTAATACTTCTTTTTCAAGGGAGTTTTTCTTCGTTTTCATAGATATCAAAGAGTTCTACTTTTTTTATCAAAGTAGTATCTGTTTTTTCGATAGCTCCTTTGATATTTTTCCCGAGTGTTTCTTTTGATAAAACGAAACTGAGATCGAAATTGTTTTCTTGAAAGTTTGAAATCTCGCGGGCTTTTGGAGTTTTAAACGCATTTTCTGCCAGTATATCTGCATTGATTTCAAAAAAGGCTACTTTTTGTTCGAGGTCGAAATTTGCTGCTATTTTTGGTGAGATTTCTCATAAAAATCATATTTTCTTCCCACGAACCCATATCTCAGCAATTCTTCCTGTATGAGCGAATGTTGGAACTGATTCTCGTGGTTTTTCAAAACTATATTTATCGATTCAAATAATTTTGAAAAAACTACTGATTATTTTTTGAAGAGTATAATAGGGTATATTTTCATCTGATATCATAACTCCTGCGAGATGAAGTGCTTCATAGACTTCACCGTTTTTGAGTCAGAATACCTTTTCTATCTCAAATAATTTACAGTTTTTTTGTTCTTTTCTATTTTCTTCAAGTCATTTCATCAAATTTGCTATCAGTGTATTTCTCATATGTGTCACTTCTTCACTGAGATAATTTTTCATCTCAATCAGGTTTTCTGTAGAGCTTCCGAGTTTTTTCATCAAGTCACTATTTACAAATGAATAGTTGTAGACATCAAAAAATCCAATAGAAGTGAAAAATTTTCTCGCTTCTAACTTGAGTTCATAACTTGTATCTTGTGAAATCGCTCAGAGATTGATACGTGGTACGGTCATTTCAATAGTATGATATCCATCTATTCTTGCTATTTCTTCAGCGATGTCAGCTTTATATCTCATATCAGTCCTCCAAAATGGTATGAAAGACATTCCTCCTGTTACTTCGATTCACAAGAGAGAAAGGATAGAAGTAATGCGTTCATCAGAATACTCTTTTCCGATAAGGTTATTTATAAATGTTTTATCATAGGCTATGCTTATTCATTCTTGTTCTTTCTCATAAGATTCACCAAATCCATCAAGTTGAAGGTTTGTAAATATTTTCTTTAATTCATTATATATCAGACTTACTCATTTTATCTGGAGTCAAGTAGGTATATTTTTTTCAAATATATTGAGAGCATCCGTACGGATACCAAGTCGACGACCCGTATGACGAAGGATATTTCCTGGGAAGTTTGCTGATTCTACCACGATATTTTTTGTACTTTCAGAAACAGCCGATTCTTTCCCTCCTATAACTCCTCAGAGAGCCAGTATTTTTTTGCTATCAGCGATGACGATATCTTCGTTCGTAAGAGTATACTCTTTGTTATCAAGTGCGAGAAATGTTTCTCCGTTATGAGCCATGCGGACAATAATTTCTCCTCACTCTATCTTGTCTCTATCAAAACAATGCGTTGGTTGTCCGTAAAAAAAGAGAGAATAGTTGGTGATGTCGATAAGAATTCACTTTGAAGTATTTCCAGAAGTTTCGACGATATGCTTTATCTCGAGAGGAGATTCTCTATTATCAACTCCAGAAATAGAGAGTCCGATGTATCTTTTTACAAGATTTGGAACTTCGTTTCTGATAGGAAATTTTGGCAGTTGTGAAAAGTTTTCTTCGATGTACTCGAGTGGAGTTTGTTTTCAATGAATGGTTGCGAGTTCACGAATCACGCCGATATGACTAAACATATCTGGACGATGATTAATCGCTTTGTTATCGATAATAAGAGTAGCTCCATCTTTTCCGAGAAGTTCTCCGAGGTTTGTTCCAGTTTTTGCCTCTAAATGAGATAGGTCAAGAATCTCTTTTTCACTTTTGCTTGGAAAATCTCCTGCAAGTCCGATTTCTTCTGAAGCACAAATCATCCCGTAACTCTCAACTCCTCTTATAGCTGTCTTTTTCATCACGACAGGATCTCCTTGTCCATGCCATACGACACTGGCTCCGATTTTTGCAACCGCAACTCCTTGTCAAGCGGCGAGATTTGATCCTCCACAGACGATTTGGATATCGCTCTGTTCTCAAGCATCGACCATACATACTTTGAGACTATCTGCGTTTTCATGAGCTTGTACGTTTGTTATTTTTCCGTAAACGATATTTTCGAATGTTTTCCCTTGAGATTCGATTTCTTCGACTTCAGCGGTGTGCATAATGAGATCTTGGGCAACTTCTTCGGGGCTTCCAAGGTAGGGAAGATAAGATTTGAGGACTTTGTAAGAGATTTTCATAGAGAGTTATCAGTTATCAGTTAACGGTTAACAGATTTTGGATTTCTGCAAACTTTTGCAAAAAGATAATGAAAAAGAGGGAAAAGGCAAGGGAAAGAGCAAAAAATAATCTCGCGAAGCGAGATTATTTTTTTTGTTTTTTCTTTTTGAATAATAAGTAGATATAAATACCAATTACACTTATTATAATAACAGGGAGTCAAACTATAAAATAGTTTGATAGAGAATCACTTTTTATTACCTCATTTGTTGAACATACAGGTATTTCAGAATATTTTTCATATTCAGCTTTTCCTAATTTTAAAATATATTTAGAATCAGCATTTATGATTGCATAGATACCGTCTCAAACTTTCGGATAATAAGCTTCTCACTTTTGATTGTAGGTTGGAAAAGTTACTTCAACTCAACATCATTCCTCTATAGCTAATCAAGTCGCATTGAGGAAAGTACTATTATCACCATCTTTTTTATCAAGATATAATCGGATATCTTTTATACAATCATCATTTTTGAATTCATCAATTTTTATTATGTTTCAAGAAATTTTACACTTCTTGGAGATATTAAATCGTTCTTCATAAAAATCTGGAGGGAGAGCCATATAGTTTAGTTTATTAGGATAGTAACGTATGAACTTATTTTTGGTTGGTTTGCATTAGAGTAATATATGGAAGCCATATTATAGTCTATATTTGAGTATTTATATGTAGTTCCATTTGTTCAAACTACAGATGCATCTTTTCCCCAACCCATATTTAGTCTTACTATATTTGAGTTTGCTGTATTATTATAACCATATGCTACCATGCTATGTTTTGTACTATTAAGA
>CAYUZH010000013.1:13337-21650 GCA_964449635.1 uncultured Candidatus Peribacteria bacterium
GTCCTGCATTTATTTCAGATTTTACTTTTGTAAAAATAGTCGAAACAGTCTGAGTTCAAGAGTATACAGATGAAGAATTTACATATCATTTATTTTTTGCATACTGTATTCATAAAGGTATATTATTTGCTGAAGTTTGGCCCTCATATACATTATAACTTGAATTATATACACAATTAGTTCACATTTGAGTTTTAAGGGACTCTACCATAGTTTTGATATTAGAATCTGGGCTTGATTGTGTAAAGTAATCTATAGCTGTACCTGTAACTAAATTAGGATAAGTTCATTGTCTATCATAGTATCAGTAAACCATCGCTAAAGCTGTTGGTGAACATCAACTTGCACAAGTACTTGGAGTTGCTGGTACTGGAGGATTATAAGGGAGATAGTATTGAGTATAACATGGGATTCTACTTCCACAGTTAGTTGTACTACTTCATGCAATAAATGTATTTGATGCTGTTGGGGGAGTGTATCAAGTATTTCAAGAATTTCATGTATCAGCCATTGCAAAAGGAAGTATTTTCATACCTATCTCATCTTTTGGAATAGTTAATTTTTTATCTTTGAGATCTTTTCTTTTTTGTTTAAAATCGTCAGTTTTTTTATATTCTCCAGCCTCTTTTCTATTTTTATCTAACCTATCTTTAAGCTTCTTCTTAAAATCTTTTCTCTTCTGTTTTTTCTCTTTATCAGTTGATTTTGTATCTTGTTTAAGAGAATTTTCGATATTATCTTTTGGGTCTATTGAAGATATTTCACCATTTTTTGTATTTTCGCTATACTGCTCAAATGGATTAAAATAGTAAAGTTTATTATCGTCAGTACTTCCTCCATTTTGAGCTATCAGTATCTCGCCTGGAGTATTTCAACTTGTTGATGCTACTGGTATAGAGACATCATCTCCATCAAAGTTTACCATGATAAATCCACAATCAGGAGTTGTATCACAACTCACTTTGAATTCAACATACGATGGAGAATCAGAGTTGGTATAAAAATACTTTCCTTCTCAAGCTATTGTTGGATGAGTCTCTTTCCAATTATCATCTCAAACGAGAGAATTATCTATATACTCTTCTGCAAGTCATTTTGCTTTTTCATAGCTAAATTCGTTAAAAGCATATGAAATACTAAAAAACCCGATACAAACAATACATACAACTATAAAAAGTTTTTTCATGACAGAGTGTAATTAAATGAATGTTTGTTACGTAACATTTTCTAATGTATACAGATTACAAAAAAAAAACAATATTTTTTGAAATTTATATTGTCTTTTTTTCTTTTTATAGAGCCATAGTATATTAAATTTCTATTAAATTTTACAACAAAAACACTGTGGTTGATGATCATCAACCAGTCCAATTGCTTGCATATAGGCATAGATAATCGTTGAACCGACAAAGCTCATCCCACGTTTTTTGAGATTACGAGATATACCATCAGATATCTCGTTTTTTGTTGGATAGTCTTTGAGGTTTTCAAATCTATGAACTTCTCTCATTCACTTTGTAAAAGACTCAAGATAGTTCTTAAAACTTCAAAATTCTTTTTGAATACTTAAAAATGCCTGAGCATTTTTACGGACAGAGAAAACCTTGAGACGATTACGAATAATTCCTTCATTTTTTAGTATTTCTTGCAGTTTTGCATCAGAATATTCAGATATTTTCTGCACATCAAAGTCTTCGAAAATTTGTTTATAGTTTTCTCTGCGTTTGAGAACGGTAATCCAAGAAAGTCCTGCTTGGGCTCACTCGAGCGAGAGCATCTCAAAAAGGTATCTGTCATCACCCAGGTGATTTGAATTTCACCATTCAGTATCGTGGTAGTTGATATAAAGTGGGGCAGATGATACCCAAGAACAACGAGAATGATTCATAATATTTTGGTTATTTAAACAAAAAATCCTCTTCCAAAGGATTTCTTTCAGTCGCTTATATGGAAGGAGGATTGGTCAAAGGTTTCTTTAGATACTATTCTTTATTACTTCTTCTATTTCAATAGCAAGTTTTGGATTTGCTTCTAGGAATGTTTTTGCATTTTCTCTTCATTGTCAGAGTTTTGTTTCACCATAGCTATAAAATGCTCCAGATTTTTTAATAATTTCAAGTTCTGCTCCTATATCTACGATTTCACCAATTTTACTGATTCCTTGGTTGTACATAACATCAAATTCTGCTTCTTTAAATGGAGGAGCTATTTTATTCTTGATAACTTTCACACGAGTTCTATTCCCATTTACTTCTTTTTCCATACCCGTTCCTGATTCTATTTTATCTTTACGGCGAACTTCGAGACGTTGAGATGCATAAAATTTAAGAGCGTTTCCTCATGTTGTTGTTTCGGGATTTCCAAACATGACTCCAATTTTACTTCTGATTTGGTTAATAAATATAACAGAACAACGAGATTTACTGATAGCTCCTGTTATTTTTCTGAGAGCTTGGCTCATAAGACGAGCTTGAAGTCCCATATGAGAATCCCCCATATCGCCTTCGATTTCTGCCTTTGGAGTCAAAGCGGCAACACTATCTACGATAATGAGATCAACGGCTCCAGATCGAACAAGTGCATCGACAATTTCAAGTGCTTGTTCTCCGTAATCTGGTTGTGAGAGAATGAGGCTATCAACATCAACTCCAATTTTACGAGCATAACTTGGGTCAAGCGCATGTTCTGCATCGACAAATGCAGCTGTTCCTCCTGCCTTTTGTACTTCGGCAATCGCATGAAGTGTAAGGGTTGTTTTTCAAGAAGATTCTGGTCAGTATATCTCAATAACTCTTCCTTTGGCATATCATCCACCGAGAGCTACATCAAGACTAAGGGAACCAGAAGGAAATGTTTCGACTTCTTGAACCGTACCTTCTCCCATTACCATGATAGAACCTTTTCAAAATTGTTTTTCAATATTTGCTAATGCTTGTTTTAATGCTTCTTTCTTATCCATATCAACAGGTTTATAAAGTTATAAATTTTTGTAACCTTATAAAGCAATAAAAAATACTACTTTATAAATGTATATATTGAGTATATTTAAAGTATATATAATTGCAAATATTTTTTCAAAAATTATTTCATTCTATAGTTTTCTCTGAGTCATTCTTCTGTTCAAATAGCTATATTTTTCCCTTTACATATTTTACAAATAAATGTATATCCATTTGGATTTGGTCTCTCAGTTTCTACGAGGGTTTTACAATCTTTACAGTAAAAAGATACATCTCATCGTTCAGGTTTAAATTCTATTTTTTTCTTTCAAAATTCTTCAACATTTACGAGATCATTGTATTGTGACATAAAAAATTAATTAGGAATTTATAGAAATTAAAGATATTTATAATGTATCTTCTCCTTATTTCGTTACTAAAAAAGTGAGAGTGTTTGGGCTTCTTGTTTTTTTATAGTAAGAATTCATGTTTTATTGAGTTCTATAAAACATTTGAGAGTTGCCTCAACATCAATGAGGGCGTCATGTGCTCATGTAAAGTATTCTCAAAAAAGTTTTTTGTGGAGCTCTCAGAGTTTTGGATATTTAAATCTTTCTCCATTTCCTATGAGTTGGCAAAAATCGACGGTTTGTTTCATAGTACAAAGAATTTGTCTTGGATGGTAATCAAATTCTCTGTTCAGCCTTTTTAACTCTAATCGAATCATTTCATCATCAAACTCAATATTATGTCCTATAACTACATCAGGAGTATTTATATGATAGAGAATAATATCAATGACTTCATCTATCTTTTTTGCATTTTGTACATCTATATCATAAATATGGTGAACTTGACTGGCTCAAAAAGGAATCGGTACACCTGGATTTATCATGATATTTACTTTTTCCAGTTCTTTAAATGAATCATTTTCTATCTCTCCGAGAATTCCTGCAAACTGAATAATTCGAGGCTGTTTATCAAGGTTCGATTCTTTTTTATCAATAAATCCTGTGGTCTCTGTATCAAATACAAATATTCGCATAATAGTAAACAAATTACCTATAAAAATTGATTCTAGTGTATAAAAAAATACAGAAAATTCAAATAGAAAAAAGAAGAGGAAACCTCTTCTTTTTATAGCCATTTTTTTTCATTTAAATACTCTGCTATTTGTACTGCATTGGTAGCTGCTCATTTTCTAATATTATCTCCTACAATCCACATGCTAAGTGAGTTTTTTTGTGATTCATCCCTTCGAACTCTTCAGACAAGAATTTCGTCTTTTCCGTCGACATCTCGAGCTGTTGGAATTTCACTTGTTTCATAGAGTCTTATTCATACAGTTTCTGAGAGTATACTTTTTATTTCTTCTAGGTCGAATTCATTATGAAATTCTATATTTACAGATTCACTATGTCAATTTGTAACGGGAACTCTTACAACAGTAGGATTTACGTTTATTGTATCATCTCACATTATCTTTCTTGTTTCGTTTACCAGTTTCATTTCTTCATCTGTATACCCATTACCTCATAAGCTTCATATTAATGGTATAACATTTCTATAAATTTCTGTTGGAAATACCGATTTTCCATCGTTCTCTCCACTTTCTTCTTTTTCGAGTTGAAAAATTCATTTTTGTCCTGCTCCTGATACAGCTTGGTAAGTAGATACTACAATTCTCTTGATTCCATATACCTGATGAAGAGGATTTAGAGCAACAACCATTTGTATTGTTGAACAATTGGGGTTTGCTATAATTTTATCAGTTTTTTCTAATACGTGGGCATTTACTTCTGGTACAATTAATTTTTTCGTTGGATCCATTCTCCAAGCGGAAGAATTATCTACTACTGTTGTTCATACATCTGCAAAGTTTTGAGCTTGTTCTTTTGATAAAGTTCCTCCAGCTGAAAAGAGAGCAAGATTTGCTTTTTGTTTAATGGCTTCTTGTACAGATACAATGGAATAATCTTTTCATCTAAATGAAATGCTTTTTCAGATAGATTTTTCTGAGGCGACAGGGATAATTTCTCTTACTGGAAATCATCTCTCATCAAGAACTTCCAGCATCTTTTGTCAAACAGCTCATGTAGCTCATACAATAGCGACTCTCATATAGTTAAAAAATTAAGCAATAAAAAATCTCAGATATGACTTCTATCTGAGATTTGAATATACAATAAAGTATTATTTCTTTAATTGGTAGTAGTTACGTCCAACTCTCTCAATCATTTTTTTATTTTGTAGATTCATGTAGATAGTTGTCTTTTTTACATTTCTCACCTTGAGTACTTTTGCTACGATACCTTCTGTACTCATCGGTCCATCATTCTTCTTTAAAATTTCAGCAATAACATCAAGAACTGTTCCGGATTTGAATCCCCATTCCTTAAGTGCATAGATTCCTCTTCCGATAAGGACAAATTCTTCATTTCTGATAAGTTCATTGTGTATAGTATTTACTTTTACTATATCACCAAGGTATGAAGTTATTTTGTTAGAAATATCTATGAAATGCATCGGAACTTTTTCTTTTTTCATTATATAGATAGCTTTATCTTTGAGTGTTTTTGGATTGAGAATTTTCCACTTTGTAAGACCAATAAGTGTTTCTTCTCATTTAATGATATCTTCAAATATATCCAAGATAGAATCTACAAGAACACTTGTTAATCAAACAAATTTTGATTTTAGTGTATCAATAAGATAGTTGTAAACTTCTTGTTGATCTATAACATCTTTCTTTTTTGAGAGAAGTTTTACAGCTTCCTTATGAATAGGGTCTATCGCTTTTTTATTGAGATTTGGGAGGTGGAAATATGTTTTTACTCAAAGCTTTGGTTTTGATTTTGTTATATCAAAATCTGAATGAATAATTGTCTCGATGATAGAATGGTTTATTGAAGGATCAAGATCAAGAGTTTGAATAATAGCATTTACGAGTCTTTCTTTTGTAAGAAGTCCTCCGTGAATTTTTAATACTTCTTTTGCTTTCTCTTGTATTACAGTGAGGTCAGTTGCTTTTATAATTCTTCCGATTTTTTTAATCCCAGCATCTTCGATTTGTCTTACTCTCTCTCTTGTAATGGTTGGTTTAAAAGAATTTCCTATACTTTGAAGTGTTTCTTTTTCTCAACCGATACCAACTCTTCTTTCAATAACTTTTCTTTCTTTATCAGAAAGAGACCCTAGTACTTCGGAAAAAAGTGTTTGAATCCTCTTTTGTGATATTGTTTCCATCTCTTTATGAATTAAAAAATATTTTCTTAAATTTTCAAACTTAGTATTAGTGGAAATATAACGAGTATAAATATAAAGTCAAATCTATTTTTTAAAAGGGTAATTTCATATTATTTTCTCCTGTTATTTCCTCATCAGAATCAGATATTTCACTTATGTAAATTCCTCATGATTTCTCCATTTTTCTTTTCTTCATCAAAATCCCTCAGGTAAAAATTAATATCCCTCAAATGATGGCTATAATAGGTCATTTTCAATATATAATACCACTTGAAAGACTTTGAAGTCCATTAATATATCTCAAAGTTGTTATACTAAATAATATAATAATTATTCAACTTGTCAATATTATGTTATGATCTTGAAAGTGGAAATCAATACTCATTTTAAATTTTTCCTTTTTGCTATAAGAGAGTATAATAATACTTGATATAATCATGAGAATCGTAAGAATGTATCAGCATGATCAACTGAGTGCAGAAAATGCTCCACCACTGATAACTCACTCTGTAGAGTCTACCCATTTTAACAAGAGAGAAACTCAGCTTATAAAAATTCAAAAAAGAACGATTCGTGCCTCGACTGAAAGATGAATCCCTTTGAACTTTATACTGTCAAGGGTATTCATAAGAACACGTTTTAATTTTCTATTTTTTGCTCTATTTCTATATTCCATATAATAAATAATAAAAATATTTTTATTTTCTACGTTACTATCATTATATGAAAAAAGAAATGGAAACAATAAAAAATAATATAATTACTGTTAAAAATATTCAAAACTCCTTTTTTGATACTATAGTTTTTGTTTTGAGTTTTTTGTTGTCATTTTTGAGATCTTTTTGATATTTTTTACAGTATCCAGTTTTGAAAAGAAGAAATTATTTTTTTGATTTTTTTGATTTTGGTTTTAGAATTTGGCCAAAATATTTTTGGAAAAATCCTAACTTTTATAAGCTTACTTCTTTTTTTTGAAACCTTGTTGCAAGTATCTTTTCAAATAAAAAATAAATATGAATAAGAATCTTAAAAACCCAAAATGATACTCACTTATTGAGATAATGACTGGTATACTCATTGTATCCATTGTTATGATTTCTGGCTTTTATGCCTTATCTGCTGCCAATATTTGAAAAATCCGCCTTATTAACAAGTGAGATATAGATAAAGAGGCATTTTATTTTCAAGAGAAACTTATAGAAACAATAAAAGAGGGTGGAACTATAGATTACGAGGAATATTTTAACCGTAATATACTTAATATTTGAAAAACAAATTTATATCATAGTTGACATTATCTTGAAAATAGTCTCTATGGAAACTCATCCACGCCTCTTTATTACTGTAGAAGTTTTGGATGAATGAAGATGTGAACTTGAGGATGTGTATCAAATTTTAACTTTTCTTCTTCCTGATCTAATCTAGACTTTCGATCTCAAACACAAGTTTTTTGACAGTATAGTTATATGGCTATTGATTATAACTCTGATGCAAATTGAGATAACGGTGATCAAGATGGTAATGCGAGTATACTTCGTGACGATGATGATGAATATATCGGAAATATTCCTTCGGTTTTTTCCTATACAGGAGCTATTACGGAACTTTACTTAATTAGTAATGATAAAAAGAAGAGAACATTTCTCCGATGGAATATAGATAAAGACCCGAAAGGCTCACTCTTAAATACTTGTAATAATTTAGCTTGAGACCCGAACTATATTTCGTGAAATGGATGTTTGGGAACAATAGAAGTTTTAAAACTCGAATGACTTGATTGGTGATATGATCATGATATACTTGTTCAGGATGCGAGTCAGTTTGATGGTGTTATTGATACATGGATTTACGATAGAAAATTTTATGGACTGAGTACTCCTATTCTTGCGTGAAATAATGAACAATACCGGATTCTACTTTTTTCAAAAGATGTTCATGTAAAAAAAATAGCTTTTTTTCTTCTTCCTAATAAAGATTCACACTTAGCTTGGAAGGATATATCCCCATCTGTGAATATTGCTCCTTTTGTAAAAATTTCACTTATTCTTACACCAAGTCTTTCTAGGCAAGCTTGAATAAAATGAAAAATTCCTGAATTTCCTCTCACTACAACTGTAAATCTCTCTTC
>CAYUZH010000014.1:0-2000 GCA_964449635.1 uncultured Candidatus Peribacteria bacterium
AAAAGTAAGATGTCCTACTTTATCTTTATGTGGCATTTTTGAACCACTTTCAAGTTTTAGTTTGCTTTTTACAAGAACTCCTGCAGGTGGTTGTTTTACGATAAAATCAAAAGACTTATCTTCGTAAACAGTGATCACAACTGGGAGGATAATCCCCATTCTATCTTTTGTTTGGTCATTGAATGCTTGAGTAAACATAGGAATAGGTACTCCGTGTTGTCCAAGAGCTGGTCCTACTGGAGGTGCCGGGTTTGCCTGTCCTCCTTTGATTTGGAGTTTAATATAGGCTTTTACTTTTTTTGCCATAATTGAAATATGATGTTTAAATTAAATTAATGTTTCTTCTGTTAGTTTCTCTTGTACAAGGTATTTCGGTTACCACAAGCGAAACGAACATTTTTTGTGAAGCAGCCGGCGATATAATACGAAAAATATAAAAAAAGCAAAATTTTTTTGAAAAGAAAAAGAGTCGGATAAACGACTCTTTCAAGATAGGCTGACGAGGAGCAAAAAAGCTCGACTCCAAAGTTCCTGTCGATTCAGGAAAATCACGTATACTACCACTTTTTGGATAGTATATTTAGTTTGGGGTACGAAAGACCTGATTCCCCAATTTTGTCCTCCAGTGATGAAGGAAAACTCAAGGGAAGTGGACGAGATGCGGCAGACGTCCAAAGAAGCAGGGGCTTCTTCCTGCAAGATAGCAGGCTTCCCAAGCGGGTTAGAGGAGTCCAAGCGAACTTGGACGTCGCATCATGGCGACACGATTCCTCTCCCTTCGGAAGAGAGTCTAGAGAGGGGAGTCCCAGACTCTTCTTCCGATTCGAAAAACTGTTCCATATTTATATGTATTTTATATAGTAAGTCAAATATTTTTTATTTTGTATAAAAATGATTGTTTGTATAGGTAAAAAGAACTATAAAATTTGAGTATAACGTTTAAATCATACAATTGTAGATACAGTTTAAACTTAAATTTATTTGTAAGTTTTATACTGTATTTATATCTAAACAAGTTTGTTTTCTTACTAAATTCTTACTCTGTTTAGATAGTATATATTTACTTACTGAGGTAAGTTTTATCTTTTAATACTTTAATTAAGTATGAAAAAAACATTTATAGCACTTCTTGTGATATCACTTCTTGGAATTGCTTCTACATATGCTTCTGAAACAGAGGATTCAGAAAATCATCCTATGATGATGAATGGTTCATGAGCAATGATGAAACATAAAGAAGAAATAAAAGAAATGAGAAAATGAGCTCGTGACGAAATGAAAGCAAATAGAGAAGAGATGAAAAATAATAGAGAAGAATTTAGATCAGAACATAAAGATGATATGAAAGCTCTTTCTTGAAGTTTAACTGAAGAACAAAAAACTTCTCTTAAAGGACTTCGTGATACGCATAAAGCTGAGATGGACTCACTTATGGCTGAACTCAAAACAGTAAAAGGAGACGATGCGAAAATGAAAGAAGTATTCGTTAAGATTGAATCAGCGAGAGCGGCTCACCTTGATCAAGTAAAAGCAATCGTTGGTGAAAATTCTGAAATGGCAAAAATTGTTGATGCAAGAAAAGGTGTATTTGAAGAAAATAAAGCTCTCAGAGAAGAAAATAGATCAAAGAGAGAAGAATTAAGAGCTGGAATCGAGGATAAAGTAGTAAAATATAAAGGAGCTTTTGTTCAAAAAATAGCAAAAAAACTTGAAAAATTTACTCCAGAACAAATACAAAAAATTATCGATAAAGTTGATGCACAACTTACAAAAGTAGAAGCAAATACAAAACTTTCTATAGAAAACAAAGATAAAATCAAAGCACAACTCGTAGCTCTGAGAGAAACACTTGAAGATAGACTTGATACTTCAGATACTCAAAATGATATGGCTGAAGTAGAAGCAATGATTGAAGCAGTTACTGAGTAGTAACTTTATAAAATAAAAAACCACGGAAATTTCCGTGGTTTTTTATTTTATAATTCTTTCAATTTTCCTTT
>CAYUZH010000014.1:2101-14713 GCA_964449635.1 uncultured Candidatus Peribacteria bacterium
ATTCGCGAGAGCAACAGGTTTTACAAAGTCTCCTCCAAGCCCACCGAATCATCCTTTTGGTTTTATAAGTGGTGATTCGGTCTCTGGATCAATAATAAGGGTATTTCCAACAGAATTGATACAAGTTACAAACGCCACAGGATATTTTTCGATAACACGAGCCATCATTTCAGAGTGTACAAGATCAAAATAGGGAGGCAGTTTCAGTCCAATAGGTTTTTCTCCACCAATCTCGAAAATTCTTTTGAGAATCATATCACTTGCTTCAAAATCATAGGCTATTTGAGGCTTTCCAACAACATTTGGACAACTAAGGTTTACTTCTATCATATCAACAGTACTTCTCGTTTGAAATGCTTCTACCATAACGAAAAAGTCATCTTTACAAAGCCCAGCGATAGAAGCGATTACAGGTTTATTTGAGTATTTTTTGAGTTCGTATGAAAACTCGATATATTTTTCAAATCCAAGATTTGGGAGTCCCATAGAATTGATACTTCCAAGTTCTACTTCTATATAACGAGGTTCTGGATTTCCTTCTCTTGGTTCAAGAGTACATGATTTCATCATAATTCCACTAGAAGCAGAATCTTGAAGCGCTTTGAGTTCATCCCAGGTAGTACAACGAGGACCAGAAGAGTTAAAAATAACATTTTCAAAAGAAATTCAAGCGATAGTAGTTGAGTAAGACATAAGGGGGAAATTAAAAAATTAATAAGTCGGAAATTAGATGTATCAAAAAATACCTGAAAATCCCAAATTTTGTCATTCCTGCGGCAAGGTGAATCTCACTTCAGCGAGAGAGAGGGTACCCTGGGGTAAGGCAGGATTTATTAACTGTCAAAAATCTTTTTAAACTTGTTTTTTTTAGAGTTTTTCAAAGAGTTATTATAAATATTTTCGAGAAATTATCTCACTTCTTTTATTTTCCAAGTGAGAGTTTCTCCTGCTCTATAAGGAACAACTTCTCCATATTTCTCAGGAACAGTAAAGAGTTCTTTTTCAAGTACTACCATTTTTTCTGGAGGAGTAATTCAGTAAATTTTTATAGCATTTTCTGAAATAAATTTTCCTAAATTTCCAAGCGAGTTATGCTTTTCAAAAAGTTCTACAAGAGTCGGAAGAATAATAGGGGCGCTGAAAACTCCAGCAGCACAGCCACTGCACTCCTTCTTGTTTTGAGGATGAGGAGCACTATCGCTTCCAAACATTATTTTCGGATGTCCAAGAAGCGCCACTTCAAGAAGAGCATCTCTATCGTGAGGATATTTTGCTATTGGTTTACAAAAGAGGTGAGGTTTCAGCATTCCCCCAGCTATATCATCAAGAGTGATAAAAAGGTGTTGAAGCGTAATAGTTGCATAAAGATTATCATACCTACCAAGCATTTCAACAGCATCACGAGTAGTGATATGTTCCATAATAATTTTGAGTTTTGGAAATCTTTTTGCAAGAGCTTCATAGGTCGGAATAAAGAGTCTTTCTCTATCAAGTACGAATCCATGTGTTTCCCCGTGTATATTGATAGGAATCTGTAAGTCACTCATGGCTTCAAAAATAGGAGCGAGCTTCTCTAAATCAAAATCTTTAACCCCTCCACTTGAGTTTGTTGTCATTCACTCTGGATAGAGTTTGATAGAAAGAATATGAGGTTTTGCCTTTTCAAGGATTTCTCTTGTGAGTCCATCATGAAAGAAGAGGGTCATATAGGGAGTAAATTTATCTTTTTGGGTAACTTGCTCAATTCTTTGATTATAAGCAATAACCTCCTCAATAGTTTTTACTGGTGGAACTAAGTTTGGCATTATAAGACCACCAGAAAAATATTGGCTTGTAAGAGGAGCAACGGTTTGCATCATCTCACCATCACGAAAATGGATATGCATATCAAGGGGATTTTTTATGAGAAGTTCCATATTGGTAAGGATAAGGAAATAAAAGGGAGAGAGTATGGTTATTTTTTTCTTTTCGTATTTTTCCACTCTTTATATCTTCTCCAAAGAAGAGGAATTCTCAAAAAGTAGATAATACGAAGAAAAGCTCTTTTTACTGGTTTTGTTCAAAAGAGAATCGCAAAAGCAAATATCATCGTAATCCATCAGGCAGGAATAGGGGTAAGCATAGCGAGTAAACTCCATGCTACTAATACAACAAAAATTATTCATCTAATAGCAAAATGGAAGTTAAGAATTTTTTTGAAGTACATATTCTTTTCGACTTGTTGAAATCACCAAAGAATACTATTTTTTATTTCGTCTCGTATTCTTTTTGCCATTTTTATTTGTTTTTATAGGAAATAAAAGTTATTTTCTCATACTGAGAACAAGTTCTTCCCAATCATTTTTTGGTTTTTCAGAAATTTCTCATCCAGGAAATGGAAGAGCATTTGCTCTTTGTTCAAGAGGAGTTTTTTCATCATAATACAAATCAAAAGCAGGGGGAACAAAACAGTACAGAAGAGGAATTCATTCAAATTCTTCTTTTCAAGATCGATTTCAGATACACGTTATTCCAACAACAGTTCCTCACTTTTGTTCAACGAGAGAAATCATCTTTTTAAGAGTACTTCATTTGGTTATGATATCCTCGCTCAAGATAACTTTTTTTCCTTCTAAGTCTATATCGTGACGTTTCAGAAGCATTTCTTTATCTCCTTCTCATCATTTTTCTGTATAAATACTCTCTGATATTCATAATCGAGTTGCAAGTGCTAAAGAAAGTCGAATACTTCCCATTTGGGCTCCCATAACAACATCTCAAACAATCGATTTCTCTCTTAATTTTTTTGCAAGAGTTATCATAGCTTTGTTAACTATCTTATAGTTTCTTTCAATAACCCCGATATTTGTATAAGAATTACTGATAACACCACTTGTATAGCGGCAGTATTTTCATCATTCAGGTCGAAAGTACATAGCTCCAATATATTGTGTAATTTGTACCCAGTCATTTCAACTAAGGATTTTTTCCATTTCAAAGTGGTTTTGTATGTTTGGAAATATTCAAGTAGTTTCTTTAAAAAATCGTTCAATATTTCCCGTTATATTTCCTGTTAGTATATCTCTTCCCATAACAATATCAGTGACTCCGTTTTCAAGAGCTTGTTTTGGAGTTGATATTCTTTTTTGATCGGCAATAGTAGCGCTTCACTCGAAGCGTACTCATGGAGTTACGAGGAGAAATTTTTCTCAAAAAACACTTCTTAAAAGTGGTGCTTCAAGTGGACTACAAACAACACCATCAACTCAAGCATCAAACCCAAGCTGAGCGAGCTTTAGAACGGTTTCATTTGGTACTTCTCAATATATATATTGAGTATCTTCTGCTTCAAGACTCGTAAGAGCGGTAATAGCAAGAATCTTTGTTTGGAGTCAAAGTTCATTTCTTTTTTTAACAGCTGCTTGCATCATAGCTATTCCTCAACTGGCATGAAGAGTTACATATTTTGTTTTTTCTGAAAGTCACGATGTATAAAGTTGTGAGAAATAATTCTCTAGTGTATTTGGAATATCATGCCATTTTGGATCAAGCATAATATGAAAGTCATACTTTTGAAACAGTTCTTGAATACCATGCATTCAAACAAGAGCCAGTAAGTCATTTACTTTTAATATAATTTTTTTTCTTATAGTTTCGTTTTGTTGTGATAATCAATCAATAATTTTAGTTACTTGTTCAATATTTAGATGATCGAGAGCAATAATAAGATTCCCATTTTCTGATACCATTTCTTGTATATTTGAAAAAATAAACAGTTTTATATTAATAAATAAAGCTTCTTTGTAAATAGAATCATTTTTGTAAATATTTCTTGAAAACAAAAAAATATTTTATATAATGAGTGCGTACTATGAAAAATAACGAGAGTTTGGCTTCCAGATTCTCGTTTTCTTTTTAAAAAATTTGTAGAAGTATTCTTTATAGTCCAAAAATATTTTTACTTTTTACTTTTTATTTTTTACTTAACTATGTTAGATATAAAAAAAATAGAAGCAGCGATTAATATGATTTCTGCTGAGAAAAAAATCGCAAAAGAGAAACTTATTGATATTATCGAAGCAGCTATTCGTACTGCTTATAAAAAAGATTATGGAAATAAAGATGAAAAAGTAAACGTAAAACTCAACCTCGAAGAGGGAAGTATCGATATCAGTGTAGAAAAAACGGTCGTAAATGAAGTGACTGATCCATCAACACAAATCAGTTTTGAAGAACTTGGTGACGATGCAGAAGGATTTAGCGAAGGAGATGTTATCGAAATCGATGTAACCGACGAAGTAATGAGTCCAGAAAAACTCGAAGTATTTGGTCGTATTGCTTCTCAAGCAGCGAGACAAGTTATCATCCAAAAAATTGGAGATACAGAAAAAGAAAAAATATATGATCTTTTTGTTGGAAAAGAAGGACAAGCTATCAATATGAAGGTAGAGCTTGTAGAAGGTTGAAAAGTCGTTTTTGATTACAATGGAAATCAAGTAGTGCTTCCAAAATCTGAACAAGTATCAAAAGATGATTATAGAGCCGGACATCGTTATTACCTCTATGTAGCAGAAGTATCACAAAATGAAGGAGGAAATCCAAAGGTTATTCTTTCTCGTAAGAGGCCAGAAATCGTGCCAGCTATATTTGCACAATTTGTACCAGAAGTAGCCGATGGAATTGTAACGATTGATAGAGTGGTTCGTTTTCCAGGAGTAAAAACAAAAATGCTTGTAAGTTCAAATTATGAAGAAATTGACCCAGTAGGAACTCTCATCGGTCAAAAAGGGATGAGAGTAAAATCAGTGATGGAAGAAATCAGTGGAGAAAAAATAGATATCGTTCCAAATGGAGATGATGTGAGAGAAGTAATACGCAGAGCTCTCACTCCAGCTGAAGTTGTAAAAGTTGAAATTGACGCAGAGGAGAGTGCAAAAGTGTATATTAAAAAAGATGAGAGAGCAAAAGCAGTCGGGAAGAGTGGGGTAAATGTAAATCTCGCTTCAGAGCTTACAGGATACCGTATATCACTTGTGGAGATAGAAGAAGAAACTACGGTTCAAGAAACAGAAGGAGAGACTGAATAATTCACTTTATTATCTCTATTTCTTTAATTTTTTGTTTATGAAAGTACAATTTTTAAAACTCGTTGTGAATGTTTGACATGTAGGTGATATAAAAGAAGTCAGTGATTCATATGCTCGTAACTTTTTGATTCCAAAAGGACTTGCAAAACAGGTTACGGCTCAAGATGAAAAAATGCTAGAAAACCAAAAGAAAAAACAAGAACAACAAAGAGTATTTAAGCTTGAAAATAGAAATGGACTCTTTGAGAAACTTAATGGAAAAGAATTTGAATTTCATTTGAGTACGACTTCTGCAGGAAAGACATTTGGTTCTATCGGAGAAAAAGAGATTATAGAAGTGCTTGAAAAAGATGTAAAAATAAAGTTTACAAAAAGTGATATTGAGCTTCTTGGAGGACATATTAAAAAACCAGGAAGGTTTGATGCCCTTGTAAAACTTTGAGGATGAGTAGCTGCCAAGATTTCAATACTTGTAAAATAACAAAGTATGATTATTGCTCTCGATGTCTGAAATAAGCGTGTTGGAATTGCAAAGTCTGTTTGAAATATTTCCATGCCTTATAAAGTAGTCGAACGAGTTAAAATAGTTCAAGAATTAAAAAAAATATATAAAGAAAATCCATTTGAAACACTAGTTGTATGACTTCCTTTTCTCAATGGAGAGCTGTCTTTGCAAGCAGTAAAAATCAGTGCATTTTGTGAAAAATTAAAAGAGTATTTTCCAACGATACAAATAGAGACCATAGATGAAAGTTATACAACCAATATAGCAAGAATGTATAGTGATGCTGATAATATAGATGATATTGCTGCTCAAATTATTCTTGAATCATACTTATCAAATCAAAAATAATCTATTTTGATAATAAAAAGAGGACTTCTTTAAAAAGTTCTCTTTTTATTTATTCTCTTATTAAAGAGGAAAAGCATAGATGTTAATAATTATTTATAAACTTATAAGAAAAAGAGTCAATATTTTTTGACATAATAAAATATTTATGTTTTAATACTTGTGTAAGGTTTATATTTTTACAAAACATATTATGAAAAAAACACAAATAAAACTTATGTGAATACTTCTTATGGTTGGAAGTCTTATAACTTCTACCTATGCAGCTTCTATTGATGCTTCGATTAAATCTGTAAGTGTTACAGATCAAAAAACTCTTTCTGTATCTCTTGCAAATCCTGTTGAAGGAAGTGAGTTTACTGGTGATGCAAAAGTTTTGAAAGACCTATCAGTAAAAAGTGCTACAAAAAATCCACAGAATCCAAAGATTGTAAATGTGACTCTTTGAAGTGATTTACTTGCAGACAACTCTTATAGTCTTCTTTCTATATTCTGAGCTGAGGGAAATATGGATTTTAGCTTAAAATCTACTCTTATAAATGCAGAATTTGCAAATCCTGAAACAGATGGAGCGATAGAAAAAATTGTTGTGAAAGATGCAAAAAATATAGATGTATACTACAAAATGGATATCAAATCAGAAGAAATAGAGTATAAAATACTTTCAAATCTTTGAGTTGAAACAATGAAAAGAGATGCAGTAACAGCTACGAACCTCATCTTTACTTTGAAGACTCCTCTTGAACAAAGTACAGGATATATTCTTATGCTTGTGAGTTTAAAAAACGCGAATGGAGATGAGATAAATTTTAGTGAAGGAATTTATGATTTTAATTCAGGGACTTTTTCTATAACACCAATAGTTTCAAATACTGGAGCAGTTGCAAGTGGAAGCGTTTCTCCTCAAGATACTCTTGTAGATCTGAATTCTGCGGCTGTTATCAATGAAACAACTACTCTTGATGAAATGCAAGATAAACTTATTGAAGAAGTCGCTGCAACAGCACCGACTACTCCAGATACTTGAGCTGAAACATGGGTTCTTATACTTTGAACATTAATTATAAATACAGTTCTCTTTTATACAAGAAGAAAGAAATCTCAAATAGCTTAGTTTCTTGATAAATAAAATAAAAAGTGATTAAATAGATAGGTATTTAATCACTTTTTAATATTTATGGAAAATGTAATAAAACCAGAGCACCAGATAAAAGACCAACTTCTTCAGGTAATGATAGATTCTGAAGGAAGTGATATATATATAACCGTTTGAGCCTATCCATCGATAAAGGTTTGAGGTGAAATTATTGCAATTGATGATGGAATAGAACCATTTACATGGAAAGATACATTTGAGTTTGCTCAATCACTTATTACTGAAAAACAGCATGATCAACTTATAAGAGATAAAAATCTCGATTTTGCCTTTTCTCATGGAACTCGTCGTTTTCGTGGTAATGTTTCATTTCAAATGGGAAGTTATATGATTGTACTGAGACTTTTGAACTCATATATTCCAAACTTAGATGAACTTGGACTTACTGATGTATATAAAGAGATTACAAAAGTAGGACAATGACTTATCCTTGTGACAGGGCCAACAGGGTCAGGAAAATCAACAACACTCGCTGCGATGATTGATAATATAAATGCAAACTATAAAAAACATATTATCACAATCGAAGATCCAGTAGAATATATTCATCCACATAAAAAATCAATTGTGGAACAAAAAGAAGTAGGGAAGGATATACCAGATTATGAAGTAGCTCTTATGGGAGCGATGAGACAAAATCCACATGTTATTCTCTTTTGAGAAATGCGTACAAAAAATGAAATGGAAATGGCTCTTACCCTTGCTGAAACAGGGCATCTCGTTCTTTCTACTCTCCATACTCGTAGTGCTACTCAAACGATTTCCCGTATTGTTGATACATTTGATGCTTCAGAACAGACACAAATTCGTCTTCAACTTGCAGATTCCCTTATTGCAGTATTTTCCCAAAGACTTTTAAAAATAAAAGATGGTACGGGAGTGATTCTTGCAAAAGAAATTCTAATAAAAAATAATGCAATCGCCAATATTATTAGAGAAAATGACCTTCATCAACTCCCGTCTATTCTTCAAATGGGCTCAAGAGATGGAATGCAACTTCTAGAAAATGATCTTATTGCCTATATGAGACAAGGTCTTATTAGCGAAGAAGAAGGGTATAAATATGCAAATAATCCAAAATTTATAAAAGAGACACTCGGATGAATGTAAAAAATAAAAAAACCTCTCAAATTTGAGAGGTTTTTTTATTACTAAAACTATTTATTAGTAAGGAACGTTTGTACCACCATCAGTTACAATAGATGTTCCAGCAGCAGCAGATGTATCATTTTTCTCGATAAGACCTGTTGATTCATCAGCAGCGAGAGCAAGTTCACCAGTTGATGTAGCTTGTGAAGAAAGTGTAAGTGTAAGACCATCAGCAGAAACTTTTACTACAGTACTTGCAGCAGTATTTCAAAGAGCTGTTCCTATAGTATCACCAGCTTTTAATTTATTAATATCAGCACTATCAATAACAACAGTGTTAGATGATCCTGTAGATGAAACAGTTACTGAAGAAGTAGCAGTTGTTCTATTTACATAATCTCCAACAACCTTAGCAACAGTAGCACCTCCACCTTGCTCCATTTTAGCAGCAAGTTGATATTTACCGTTTACTTTTGTAGTTGCACCGATTACGTAGCTTGTTCCATTTGGATCTTGGAAATCAGCTTGTTTAATACCAAGACCAGTATAGTTAACAGTTCCAGCATTATAATCTGTACCTACTGTAGCAGCAGCACCACCAATTGATATACCAGTAACCTGATTATCAACGTCAGCAGAAACGAAAGCAAGGAGACCAACACCTTCTGTTGCTTTTACACTGAGAGAACTTGCGATAGAATTTAGGTCGCTAGTTCTTTTAGAGTTTCTTGCATCTGAAGAGTACCCTTGAAGAGAAATAAATGCGATTGTACCAAGGATAGCTAAGATAGTAATAACTACGATTAGCTCCACAAGAGTAAATCATTTTCTTAAATTTTTCATGGAGAAAAATATTATAAAAATAAAGAGAATAAGCCGATAAAAGGCTAATACATATTATGGAGAGAGAATGAAAAAATCAAAAAAAATCTCTAAAGTTTGATAGACTTTTAGAGATTCATATTTTAAATTTAAAGATAATTTAAAAAAGATTTAATTTAGTAAGCGGTTGTTGAAGTGTTTTCTAAAACAAAGCCATTAGATACTCATTTAGCATCGATAAGTCATGGAGATTCATCGAGAATAAATTCAAGAGCTCACGTTGCGATAGGTTGATTAAGAGTTAATTTTATCTTATCTCCAGAGACAAATTGAACTTGAGCAGGATTGGTGTATCAAGAAGCTGTGTAATTTACAGTGTCATAGACTTTATAAATATTCATTGTATTTGGCTCGATAGTAACGACGGCACTTCCTGTATTAAGAAGAGGAAGAAAACTTTCTTGTTTAGTTCGTGGAAAATAATCACCAACTATTTTTACTATTTCCTGATGAGTATTTCATTCTATGTTGGCGGTGACTTGATGTCTTCATCATCCATAAAGGGTAACTCATATTCTGTATTCTTTTCCATTCGGATCAAGAAAAAGTCATTTATTCATGTCAAGGACATTGTAATTTGGAACTCCAGCCGTATACATTCAGGTACCTGTTCCTATATCTCATCACAAATGAATATTTGGTATTATATTTTCAGTTTGCTCATTGACACTACTCATAATATTGATAGATTGATTACTTTTGAAAATAATCGCTCGAGAAATAACACCAATATCACTGATTCTTTTTGTATTTCTTGATTCCCTTCAATATCCTTGGAAGCTTATGAAAGCAATTGTTCAAAGGATGGTGAGAATAACTATGACGACAATAAGTTCGACAAGAGTAAAACCTTTTTTAGAATTTTTCATAGTTTTTAGTAAGGGAAATAGTCTCCTCAATCAGTAACAACAACTCATGTTCCAGTTCACGCAGCATCGATAAGACCACGAGTTTCAGCACTTGCAAGACTCAAAGTTCCGAGAGAAGTAACATTATTTGAAAGGGTAAGTATTTTTTCATCGGCAGATATCTTTTGTACTGTAGTTCAAACAGCGACTCCGAGTCAAGATATAGTATCTCCAGGGAGGAGTTTTCCTATATCACTATCGTTAATATTAACAATATTAAGTGCTCAAGTAGATATGACAGTTACAGACGATGCAGGGTTTCGAGGTGAATATGTTCAAACAAGTTTTGCTACTGAAGCTCATCCTCACTGTTCCATTTTTGCTCAAAGCTGATATTTTCATTGGATTCGAGTAGTGACCCCAATCGCGTATTCACTTCCGTTAGAATCTTTAAAATCTTCTTCTTTTATTCAGAGAGCTGTATAATTTACCCTTCCAGCATCATAATCTCAACCAGTACTTCCAGTAGAACCAGCAATTTGAATATTTTCAACCTGAGCGTTTGTATCACTTCTTACAAATCCGAGAAGTCCAATTCATTTCGTGATTTCTATACTCATGGCACTTGATATAGAATTTAAGTCGCTCGTTCTTTTAGAATTTCTTGCATCAGAAGAGTATCATTGCAACGATATAAAGGCGATAGTTCAGAGTATAGCGAGAATAGTAATAACAACGATAAGCTCTACGAGAGTAAACCCTTCTTTTGGTGACAAAAGTTTAATAAATGAAGAAGATTTATTCTTTTTTGAAAAAATCTTATTTTTTCTTTTTGTACTCATAAATTTAAGTGAAGTTTAAAATAATTGTTCTTAATAGTATGAAAATATTTTGACGAAATCAATTCTTTTGTTCAAAATCGTCTAGACTTTTGAAGGAAACATTTTTTTGGAGAGTTACATCTTTTTTGCAATTTTTCCCATTTCAAAGAATGGAGACATAATCGCAATAACGATAGTACCAACAAGGGCTCAGACGATAACGATAATAATTGGTTCCATCATACTTGAAAGATTTCAAATATAGCGTTTCAATTCACCATTATAATTACTTCAAATTCTTTTTAGAGAGTCTGAAAGACTTCATGTTTCTTCTCAAGTACTCACAACATAAGCAAATTCCTCTGAAAAAAGTTCATTTAAGTAAACGCTTGATTCATATTCTATATTGAGCCCAAGAGCTTTTGAAATCGTAAGTCCTATTTCAACTTCATCTTTGATGCGAATAAGCTCTCTTTTATACATGAGATTTGGAACAACGTTACTTGAAGTTTTAAGAGAATCAAGAAGAAGTACTCATGAATCAAGAAGGATAGTAAAAGACTTAATGAAATAAACAACATTTGATTGTCGTACGATATATCAAAAAATAGGAATTTTTGTAAAGAATTTTGCAAAGAAAAGCTTTCAAGTATACGTTGAGTTTATTATTTTTGAAAAAATGAAAATTCAAATAATTATTCAAATAAGGGTGAGGTAATCGTTTGTAAGAAATGCGGATATATTTACAACAACTTGAGTAAGTTTTGGAAGGTCTGTTCCTGTTTTCTCAAAAGATTCTGTAACTCTTGGTACGATAAACATCATCATAAAGACTACCATGATGATAGTTAATCCTAAAAGAATCATTGGGTATATCATCGCTCCTTTTACTTTTCATTTGAGTTCGATATTCTCTAAAAGATTTGTGTCGAGTTCTGCGAGTATCTTTCAAAGTTTTCAGGTTTTTTCTCATACTTCAACGAGCGCTGTAGTGAGAGGGTCAAAAACTTTTGGATATTGTTTCATTGTTTCATTAATGGCAATTCAATGATCAATGTTTTGTTTAATCTCAGCAGTTATTCTTTTGAGATATGGGTTTCTTATTTGTTTAAAAAGGATTCAGAGAGCTCATTTGATATCAATTCAGGAGTTTATAAATATAGAAAGCTTATTTACAAATTGCCAAACTTCTTTTTTTGAAACACTATTAAAAAGACTAATCTCTCGGCTCATGCCTGAAGTTTTTCAAGTTCTTGCCTTCAGTTGTTCTTTTTTCGCTTTCTCAATAAGTTTAATAAACTTTGAGTTATCGAAGTTTCAGTATTTGTCGTAAAATTGTCATCCGATACTAAACATATCTTTACATTATTATAAATATTTTTACACGAAGGTTATACATTTCACTCTTTTGCGATTATTTCATTACATTCTTTGATAACACTTTCGTAGTCTCATTTTTTTAAGAGTTCTTCAAGTATGTTATATTTCGCTGTTATTTTCTTATTTTTTTGTTCAACCTTGTAACTTGTTTCATTTGCAATTGCTTTCTTGAGATAAAAGTTTATTTTCTTATGGATAAATCATGCCTTAATGAAGCGTATTGCTTCCTGTTTTAATTTAAGTATCTCTCATGTATAATAGAGCGTTTCTAGTACTTTAATGATTGACTGAAGTTCTTTCTCTTTTCGAATCTTTTCAAGTTCTTTTTCGACTTCTTCTTTTGTTTTTCAAACAAATTTTCTCAGAGCAAGTTTTCAAATTCATTCTTTTTTTGCTATTTCATCGAGGTAGGTATCTTGTTTTTTGATAACATCTTTAATTTCATTTCTTCGGAGTAAAACAATAGTAGCATCATCGTCAAATTTTGCTCATCATCGAAATATTTTTACCTCATCCATTA
>CAYUZH010000014.1:14723-21389 GCA_964449635.1 uncultured Candidatus Peribacteria bacterium
AATCTTTAAAAATGTATAAATTTTATTGAGATTACTTTCAATAGGAGCAATTTTTTGAAGCGTATCTTGAAATTTATCAACTCAAAAGAGGATTCCTTCTACACTTCTTGCTTCAACAATACCATCACTATAACAAACGAGGATGTCATCTGGTCCCATAAATATATCTTTTTCTTTGACAGAAGCTTCATCTTTTATAATACGTATTCCTGCTGCGAGTCCTCCAGGAATCATACGCTCTACTTTTTTGTTTGCGGCTCTGTAAATAAATATAGGTTCGTGTCACATTCATACAAAACGTATCCTATTGAGTTCATCTTTTGATATTTCAAAAAAGATTCAAGTGATAAAGTTTCTACTTTGTAGGTCTTGTTTTAATCAGTTATTAATTTCCATAACCATCTTGGTTAGGTAATTTCATGTAACAAATTTACTAAAAAGTCGAGAAAGGAGTGATACAATAAGACCCGCTCTTACTCAATGCCCAGTAGCATCTCAAAGAAAAAAGTCATATTTATCTTTTTCTTCATGAAATCAAAATGTATCTCAGGTAATACGATCAGCTCCAAGTATCTTTCAAAAAAATTCGTATCCATTTATATTGGTAACAGAAAGTTCTTTTATAAGTCATTGGTGAACTTTTTCGAGCTTATTTTTTGCTACTTCCATACTTACTTGGTTTTCGACCTCTATAAGCTTTGATACTTCATCAATAAGTTTTTTTCTTTGTATTCATTCTATGACAGATTTATAAAATTTGATCCAAGCTTTTACTGGATAAAATGGATCAAATCAAACCTTTTTTTCTTTTTCACTTTCTTCTTTTTTTTCTTCTCTTGGTGCAAGTGTTTCTCAAACAAGCCTCATAGCTTCATTTTCTGCATTTTGTTTTAACTTTGTTTCCTCTTTTGCTCTTTGAGCTTCAACAAATTTTACAATTTTCTTTTTTTCTGAGTCGTAAAATTTAACAACCAGAAGGTTTCCTTTATTCTCTTCAAAAAAGTTTCAAAGGAGTAAAAGAGCATCTTGGTATTTTCAACTTTTTGAGAGGTTATGGATTTCTTCTCTGATTTTCTTAAATTTTAGTTCAAATATTTCTTGAGCTTGTTTCTCTTTATAAAGTTCTTCTTTGACTTTAATTTTTTGTTCAAGATCATCAATTATTCTATTATTGGTATTGAACTCCTTAGTAAGCTTTTCCTTTTCTGAATCATTTGTAAGAAGTTTTAAAGACTCTTCAAAGGAAATTTTTTCTTTTGAACGAATTTCTTTGAGGGCTGTTTTTGCCTTTTCCCACTCTTGGGTCCAAATAAAAACTTTAACCGCATTAATAGCATCTTTAAAGTCTTTTATTTTTTGATAGTCTACTTTTTTGTTCCAAAAGAAAAACATAAGAGAAAAGGGTTAGTATTGTATCTAAACAAGGGTGAGGGCTTCTTCAAGAGTTGTTTCTCAGAGGGCTGCTTTTATTAGGGCATCTTGAACGATAGTAATCATACCATGTTTCATAGCTTCTGTATTCATCTCGTTTGCAGTACTCTCGCTCATAATCATAGGTTCTAAGTATTCTTCTACAATGAGAACTTCATGAATTCAAAGTCTTCATTTATATCCAGTACCATGACAAATATCACATCAAGCTCATTGATAAAAAGCCATATTATCTATTTCACTTTCTTCCATTATTCATTTTAAGTATCATTTTACTCTTTCTTTTATATGAGGTTTGGTTTCAACAGGAGCTTTACAGTTTGAACATATACGTTTAATAAGTCTTTGACTAATAACCATTTTCATGGCACTGGCAAGAAGAAAAGATTCAACTCCCATATTTATCAACCTCTGAATAGTAGCGGTAGCACTGTTTGTATGGATAGTAGAGAGTACAAGATGTCAAGTTAGTGCTGCTTCAACGGCGAGAGTCGCAGTTTCTTTATCACGAATTTCTCAGACCATAATGATATCAGGATCCTGACGAACAAGAGTACGAAGTCCTGTTGCAAATGTGTATCCAATCTCTGGTTTGACTTGAGACTGATTAACATAGGTAATGTCATACTCTATCGGATCTTCAAGAGTAGATATATTGTATTCAAGAGGGTTAAAGTTTTTGAGAACTCAAAAGAGAGTCGTTGATTTTCAAGATCCAGTTGGTCAAGCAACAAGAATAATTCCATAAGAACTTTCAAGAGCTCTTCAAACTTTTTCTAAGTTTACATCGATAAATCAGAGTTTTTGTATATTGGTAAGAGTTGCATCTGGTTTTAAGATACGCATTACGACCTTCTCTCCGTAACTTGTAGGGAGAGTAGAAAGACGTAAATCTATATTTTTCTTTTCTTTATCATAAAAAAAGACTATTTTACCATCTTGTGGTTTCTTATTTTCGTCAATTTTAATTTTCGAAAGTACTTTTAGTCTGGTAACGATGATAGAAATATTATCTCTATCGAGTTTATCAATGATTTGAAAATCTCCATCTATACGAAATCTGATGAGGACAAATTTCTCAGTTGGTTCAATATGAATATCTGAGGCTTTCATTTCAATAGCAGTATTAAAAATGTTGTTTATAAATTCAACAACATCTCATATATCTCTTTTTATCTCCATGTTGGCAACGAGGAGGTTTTTATCAACAGCCATTTTTCCCGTGTTATTCAGGTAAATTTATCAATATAGTATACTCTATCATATCTTTTTGAGTGAGTGAAATTTTTATACTTGATTTTTGATATTAGTATTGTAAAAAAATAATCTCGTACATATGCGAGATTATTTTGAAAAGTATTGCTTGATTTTTTTGTTTCTGATTTCGTTGATTTTCCCAATAGGGTCGATATCACTTATGGGTTCATTTCAAATATTTTCATTTACTGGATTTTGTTGAGCAACTTCTCAACTTCAAGTTATTGCTCAAGTATTTGTATTATCTATAGAAGTATTTTGATCTGAAGTAAGAATAACTTCTTGCCCTGACGGAGTATCCTTTTTTGAGAAAGTATGAATTATACTTGCTTTATAAATACTGAGAGAATGTCTTTCTGGATGAAAATAAAAAAGATATCCAACAAATGATATTGTTCAAAATATAAGCAGAGAAATAAGAGAAGTTCTTGTACGTGGCTTCAAACGGAGTTCTTTTAAATGGTCAAAAAATTTTTTTGCTCTACCATCAAAACTTGGTTTATAATTATTAAATAATTCAGGAGCTTTTTCTTGTACGATAGGAGTGGTGTCAATTTTATCTTGAACTTCTTGCAAATTTTTTTTCGTTTTTTCTACCTGATCTTGTTCGCGACTTTTTTGCATCGCTTGGAAATTAATTTTTGGAAGTTTGATCTTCTGAGGTGTGGAATCTCAAGCTTCTTCTTTTTGTATGGATAGTAGAGATTCTGACTGCTCTCATGAAGATTCGCTTCAATTTGTTCTACCAGCAATCAAAGGAGAATCAGAAGAATTATTACTTTCTTGTAACTTCTCATCTTTGAGAGGCATTATACTTTCTTCTTTTTGAGGGGAAGGAATAATGTTATTTATAGTTGCGTTTAATTCTGAAGTATGTGGTGATGAAGGAACTATATCTCCTTGCGTTTCAGGAGATACTTCTACATTGGTATCTTGCGGAGGAAGAATAATTTCAGCAGGAAGAACGAGTTTCTCCGCCTGAAAAGAAGGAGTTTCTGAAGAAACTTCTTCTTTCTTTTCTCATCATTCAACTCATGGTGAAACACCATTTATTTTGAGAGCATTAAGATTGAGTTTTAGTTTATTTTCTTCCATATAATATTTGTTTTTATAATGCGCTTGTTATCTATTTAATCATTTAATTATAAAAAAGTCAAAAAAACTCCTCTTTATTACTTAGGAGGAGTTTTTTATATTTTGTATTTTTTAGTAAAGTGCTCAGCTCGCATTTACATTACAAGTTATGTTTACTAAGCTTCAACTTGCATTTACTATTTGATAGGTTCATGTTCCTATACTTTTCCCAGACTCATATATTTCAGTACAGCTTCTATAATCGGAATTTTGCCAAAGTTCAACAGAACCATCATTTATAAGATTGGCAAAAGACGTCCCATTGGCAAAGGGAATTCACGTTTCTAAGTCATAAGGGAGGTTTTTAGATTGATTATGAAAAATAAAAGTGTTTTTATTAGTAGAAATAGATACTTCTAGAGAACTCGTTGTTCCTGTAGCCATAATAATAGTAGGAAGATTATCTCGAGAGACAGTTTTATAGGTTCATTCTAAATAAGCAAGTCCGTTTCAGTTATTTTCAAGAGTTGCTCAAATTTGATATTCTTGTTTACTGGTAGTAATACTATAAATATATGGAATTTTTAAAAGAGGGTCAAAAGGAAGCTTATCAAGTGTTGATAGTGTAACACTTGAATTAAGCTTTCAATGGGTAGCGACAGGGATAGAACCAAAAGTAAGGGGAAATGATTCTCAAGGAAGAGGATAACTTCCTCTTTTTTGTTTGTATAGTTTTAAACTTGAAGAAATACTCGCAAGATCTGATTTTCTTTGTGAGTCTCTTGCATCAAGAAGATATTGCGAATAAGAATAGAATCAAAGAGTTGTAAGTATAACAAGTATAGTGGTGGCTACTATAAGCTCAACAAATGTGAATCACTTTGTTTGTCTCATCATTTTTGAAAATTAGGGGGTAATTTTTTTGACCTTTTTTTTAAAACCTGATATTATAGAGAATATATGTGAAATTATATAAAAAATATGAAAAAACAAAACAAAAAAACAACTTTGCAACCAAAAGTAGCAAAAATAAATATAAAAAAACTCGTAAAATTTTGTCTTACTTGTCTTTGATTATCAATATTTCTCTATGTTTTTGCTGATGATATACAAATACTTATTTCTCGACAAACATCAGTTTGAGTAGGTTCAAATAATTCACAAGTGACGTTTTCTTATACATGAGGGTGATATCAAACTTACTATATAGAGGAGGGTGGAAACTCAGCAATTATATGAAATTACTTAAAGGGGTATTACTATAATAGTAGTATGTGATTCTTTCAACTTGATTGGTCTGGAACTAAATCGAAAAATGTATCAATTATAGCTTCTACAGAAAAATGTGGAACATCATATGGATATAAGTTATGAGGGAATGCCTATAGTGAATTTTATTGATTCATGGATTTTGATTACGATGACGATATATTTGTATACTATTGCGAGTGAGATAAGAAACTCCATTGATTTTGATATAGTAAATATGCTTGATTTCAAAATTTTGAAGGGATAGGATTTGAAATACTTCCTTGAACAGGAGCTCTTTTATGAACGACAAGTTCAAACCTTTTTGTAAACGATACAACAAATATTGATAAAAAGAGTACTTACACTGGTTCAGATTCAAATTATAACAACAATGGAATTGGGTGAGAAATATTTAACATAGATGATACGAAAGAGTCAGTTATATATATTATTCGTTAAATTTTTTTAATATAACATTTTAATTTTTTTATATGAAAACAAAAATACAAGGTATTTTCGCACTGATTCTTCTCATATCAAGCAATATAGTTGGTGTGTATTCTGTATCAGCAAATATGTCATTGGTACAACCGAGAGTAAATCAAATTCAAAATACGGATCTTGGACTTCCAAGCTGAGTGAGTGAACCGAAGTGAATATTTGGAACGATAATAGCGAATTTATTTGATGCATCTGCAAAAATCAAGGTAGAATTTTTAACAAATTTGATTCCATCAGTGACAACAAACAATATTCCGAAATGGAATGGAACGACATTTGTAAATAGTAATGTAACGGATAATGGTTCAAATGTGTGAATAAATTCACAATTGAGAGTAAATGGTACAAACTGGTTTTACCTTCAAAATAATGGACTTTATGGTAACAATTCGACGGCTCTTTACTATAATTCTAATCATTCATCAGCAACCCAGATGGTTTTTAGAGATGTAAATAGTGTTATGTATGGTTCAATATATGGAAATGGAACTGGAGCAAATTTCTGATTTCTTGATGGAGATGGGGATTGGTCATATTTAGCACAAAAAAATACACTGACACAATTAAGAATAAATAATTCAGTTGTAGCACAATTTTCACCTACCTCAACTCTTATTTGACCTGGTCAAATGGAAGTGGGATGAAGTCTATGACAAACAGGAAATAGATATGCTTATACTGATTATATATGAGATGACACATATACAGATTATGGATTGAGAGTATTGAGAGGAAATACAGGACCAAATACATATAGTGTTTTAGAACACAGAGGAACGGGAGATTTTATTATGGATGCTCAAGATGCAGGAACACTGAAATTTAGAACGAATGGGGCTGATAGAATGATAATTGCTCCAAGTACTGGAGATGTAACGATGAATGGCCGACTCGATGTAGTAGGTTCTATTAGAAATACAGCTACAGCAACTCCTCAACAAAATGGAGCAGAAATGTATCTCACAGGTGCTGCAGGATGATGGGCTACTACTATTTGATGAGCGGCTTTTGCGGTAAATACATGAAATAATGGAGCAAGAGTTGAAAGAATGAGGATTAATATAAACGGAAATGTGTGAGTTTGAGTAGCTCCATCAGCAAGTGATAAACTTTATGTAGCTGGAAATATTAAGTCTACATGAGACGTTATTT
>CAYUZH010000015.1:0-5638 GCA_964449635.1 uncultured Candidatus Peribacteria bacterium
TCTCATCATCGAGTAAAAGTTAACATGGGCATATTTGAAAAAGGACTCATGAACTCATGGAAATAAACCGAGTTTACTAATGTGATTAATTAAATAAACCCATGAATGAGAGGAAAGAAAGATTAGAATAGAAAGAGCGTCTGTAGAGAGATACTATAAGAATGCTGATGCTTATAAGAATGAGTTTGATAGATTCAAAAACCTGAATTTATAGATTTTACTTATTTTTGTTGACTATTTTTCTGTATTTCCAAATAAATTTTAGTAAACTGGATAATGAGTAGAGTAGTTTTTTTCGCGTAATTTTAGGAGATTGATTTTCAAGATGTATAATACTTGTTTTTGTAGTATAATAATTGACCAATCAGAGTCTTTGGCACCTCATACCCACATCAAATTCCTCCATATATAAAAAAAATTGTTCATCAAAACCTCATATTCTTTTTCGTATTTTTCTCTTGCGAGTATTTTTATGAGAGAAATATTTGTCAGCGTATCGTTGATTCTCCCAAAGAGTTTATCCCACAGTTTATTGGCGGCTTTTTGATTTTTGTGTGCTGTAATTCAAAAATATCTTGCAATTAAAAATGCAAAAGGGAGAAAGCTAATACAAGCAAGCGTCAGAGGGATATGAATAAAAAATCATCCGATGATAAGAAAAATTGAGAGAAGAGCATAGGGGATAAATTCCAATAAAAAAAGATCTCCTGTTTCCCAAACAGCTTCCGACCCTCTATCGATAAGCTTCATTTTTTCTCCATTTTGTTCGCTGATATGGTAGTGGAGAGGGAGACGAATCATCTCCATGATGTCATGAATCATCGAATTCGCCCAATCGTTGCTATTACGATTGAGAAGAGCTGTTCAATAGATAGCACGAGCTCACATAATGATAAGGGTAACAATAACCCAAGCACCGATAAGGAGAGAGATATTCATATAATCAATACCACTCTGTAGTTGGTTTGTAAGTGAGTCGATGATAAATTTGATAAAAAACGGTTCAATAACCATGGCTCCAACATAGAGCAGACAGAGAAATGTAAGAAGTTTCCATGATTTCTTCACTTCTTTATATCTTTTGAGAATCGAAAAAAGTACTTTGGTAAAAGGGACTTTTTGGTAGTTAGTGTATTCGGACATAGATTTAAGAGATTAGTGTTTGTATTTTTTGTAAAGAAACCAATAGAAAAATATTGTAATTCAAGAAAGAATTTGTGCAAATAATAAGGCAGAAATTATTCCGATGCTATCAGCTACATATCAGAGACAAAGAGATCATATTCAAAACGCTATACTCCCAGCCAGTGAATTAAAACTTCCCATGGTTGCTCTTTGAGAATCTGAGAATTCTTTTTGTAAGAGACTATTTTCAGCTGTGGAACCTATTCAAAACCCAAGGGATGTGATTGATTTTATAAGAGGAGTAGCAATAGTAGGATAGACTATAATAAGGAGTCCTATGATATAGTTAAGACTATGGTCCCATAAAAGAATTTTATACTCTCAAAATTTCTTAACGAGTCTCCCAGATATGCGAAATCATATAGTGGCAAATATATGACTACATACTTTTGCGAGAGGAATCGCCCAATTTGGCCATAATATTGCTATAAGTACAGGAAAAAACTTATGAATTGATGCATCGAGAGTATTGTTCGTGATACTCGCTATACTGAGTATTTGGAGCTTAAAATTTTTACGAAAATTTGAAAATGCTTCCGAAAGATGACTAAAAATATTTACACTGATTTTTTTGTCATGGAGCTTTGGTTCTATAATCTGAGATGCTATAATCAGACCAATGATTTGTGGGATAATTGAAAGAAAAAATAGAATTTGAAATGACTCATACAGAAGAACGATACTTCAAATGAGAGCTGATATGGCTAATGCAATTTGATACATAGAATTTACGCGTCATTCGTACTCACTAAACGATTTTTCTTCTCAGATTTCTTTAAGACTATCATAAAGGAGTGCTGAGTTATTTCAGCTAAAAAGAGAACGTGAAAGTCATTCAAGTATAGCTCCAATAGCGAGGAGTAGAAAAGATCATCAAAGAGCGTATCATGTAACAGCGAGAATACTGGCTATCTGTCCTAAAATAAGAGTTTTTTTTCTTCCTATCATATCAGAAAAAACTCCAGTTGGTATTTCGAAGAGAGAAGAAGATATACTTACAAGAGAAAATAATCATAGTGCGAGAGTATATGATCCACTGATTTGAGCGAAATATATAATAGCAATCGCATTATAAATACGGAAATCGAGACAAAAGTTAAACCAGGCGAGAAGTTGTATATTTTTATGTATCATATTTAAATAATTATTCTATCACTCCACTCGCTACAAGTTCATCTCAGTCGTAGAGAGCAACAATCTGACCAGAACTCACGGCTCTTTGTGCTTCTGCGAATTGCCAGATAAAACCATGTCAGTCTACTTGGATTCCTTCTCATGAGTTCTCATAATAAAATAAATCCTTCGGTGAAACGATGACATCCTGATCTGACTGACGATAACGGATTTTTGCTTTTCAGTGGTAAGGAAACTCAAGTTGAGCGCCAATAAAATGGATATTTGAAGTCGTGAGTTCGTGACTATAAAGAGCGTATTCTTCTTCTGTACCGACGATAAGTTCATTTTTTACTATATCTTTTTTGATCACAAAAACCGGTTTTGCAAGTCCTCCGATATCGAGTCACTTTCTTTGTCCAATCGTATAGAAGTATACTCCATCATGACGTCCAAGAGTTTTCCCACTCGTATCGACGATATTTCCAATATTGACTGGTATTTTCTTTTTGAGAAATTGTTCAAAATCAACTTTTCAAACAAAACAGAGTCATTGACTATCTTTTCTCTCGGCATTTGGAAGTCCTGCTTTAATGGCTATTTCTCGAACCTCGCTTTTTTGTAGGTGTCCAATAGGGAAGAGGGCTTTTGAGAGTTGAAACTGATTCAGTGTTGAGAGAAAATAGGATTGGTCTTTGGTGGGATCGACTCATTTGAGAAGGAGGTAGGTCGAACCTCACCCATCCCTCTCCTTAGCAAGGAGAGGATTTTTTTCTCCTCCTTTATAAGGAGGAGTGAGAGGAGGTACTATTCTTGCATAATGCCCCGTTGCAATCATATCAAAACCAGCTTCTAGTCCTTCTTCTAAAAAGAGTTTAAACTTTACTTCACTATTGCACCAAACATCCGGGTTTGGAGTGATTCAACGTTTATATCCTTCATAGAGATAGTTTAGAATCTTTTCATCATACTCTTTGACATAATCAAAGGTAAAAAAGGGGATTTTGAGATATTCTGCCACTTCTTTTGCGACTTCGAGGTCTTTTTTCGTCGTACAATTCTCCTCATCATCAGAAATATAGTTTATCATAAAACCAGCCGAGACGTCATGTCAGGCTTCTTTGAGGAGATACGCAGATACAGCAGAGTCGACTCATCCAGAGAGTCAAACGAGGATTTTCATTGGTGCTAAAATTATATTAATTAATTATAAGAAAAAATAGATAATTTAAAAATAAGAAATAGGCTTTTTACTTTTATGCTATATTTAATATAATCATCAGTGACAAATTTTTCATAAAAAATCTTATCTTTAAATAAATAGTAGTATTATGATTATTATAAAAAAAGGAGATCTTAAAAAACTTTCTAGAAAAGAAAAAGAAAAAATATTTATTGAAAACACAACTAGTCTACAAAAATATTGGGGAAATTCCATTGATCCTAAGTGGTGAGAAAAATTTTCATTTGAAGGTTCAGATGATGAATGGATTGAAAATCGAATACTTTCAGATATAAAAATATATGAAGAGTGAATTAAATCGGATAAAAGTGATAAGAAGTTAGAAAATATAATTAACAAAAGTTTAGATTATATCGTACCTCTTATAGTTATTTTTGTTGTATTATGATTTGTATGATTATTAGTTTTTTGAATCAAACAATTTTTCTAGGAGAAATGTATATTAATTTAGAAGAATTTAGTATCTCGTTATTAATACATGAAACAAAAATCCAATATTTTTGAACGCTTTCGTTCTCAATCAAATCGTCTTCAATGATATGATTACTCTCAAAATGGAGCGTATTTTGTAACTATTTGTGTAAAAGATAGGGTATGTGTTTTTTGAGAAGTTAAGAACGAGGAGGTGGTATTGAATAGTTATGGAGAAATTGTAAAAAACATTATAGAACATGTATCGTCAAATTTTGATTCAGTCGATATAGATAGCTATGTCATTATGCCAAACCATTTGCACCTAATCGTGGTTATTTGTAGAGATGCGATTAATCGCATCTCTACAAAGGCTACAAAAGAACAGCAAGGATGATTCACAAAAGATAAAAATCCTATGTTAGGACAATATTTATGAACTATAATTCGATGGTTAAAATGAAAAGCAACTTTTGAAATACGAAAAGAGATTTCTTCTTTTTCTTGGCAATCAAACTATCATGATCATATTATCCGAAATGAAGAAGAACTTCAAAGAATAAGGGAGTATATTTTCAATAATCCAGCACATTGGGAGAACGATGATGAAAATATAAAATCGCTGTAGAGATTTGATTAATCGAATCTCTACAATAAAAATATTTATTTTTTTGCCTTTCTTTTATTTTTTCATATATTCTATATATAACATTATTTAGGTATATATAACTATGCACTATAAAATCGCGATTCTTTGAAATCCAAACGCTGGGAAAACCAGCCTTTTTAACCGTATTTGTTGACGTAATGAAAAGATAACAAACTATCCCGGGACTACCTTTAAGGTCGCTGCATGACAAAAAAAATATGGAGAAGATACCTATGAGTTTTTTGATCTCCCAGGAGTATATTGCCTCTCAACGAACCATGCCGAAGAAAAAGTAGCGGCTGATTTTGTAAAGACAAGAGAAATTGATTTGATTCTCAATGTTGTTGATGTTCATACTCTCAAACGTTCTCTTTTGATGACTTTTGAAATCGCAGAACTTGGGAAGCCCTTTACTATTATTTATAATCAAATAGGAGTGAGAAATTATGATAGATTTATCAAAAAAATTCATGAAACCCTTCCTTTTTCACACAAGATATTTGATATCGAAAAAATTCTCCAAAACGAAAACGATTTTTTTACGCATCTCAAAGATGTTATCAAACAAAATAAAAATCATGAAAACTATATCTTAAATACCATCTATAGAGATGAAAAAGAGGCGATTCTGAATCTAAAAAAAGACTGAGAAACTCTCGAAAAAGCGGTCGAAAGCTACCTTGAGAAGCATTCAGATATTCCTCATATGTTTTTTGAGAAACGTCGTCTCGATACTCTCAAACAGATATTTGGTGATATGTTTTATGAAAAAACAAATTCTCTCTCTAAAAAAATAGATAGTTTTGTGTTGCATTCTCATCTTTCTCTGCCGATATTTTTTGCTTTGATGTACGGGATTTTTCAACTCACCTTCACTATTGGAGGATACTTTGCCGATATGTTTGATACATTTTTTATCTGGTTTCAAGAGTATCTCAGATGAATGCTTGGAGAATGATTTTATGCTTCGTTTTTTATTGAGTGATTTATAGGAGGTTTTGGGGCACTGACAGTATTTCTTCCAAATATCCTTATCC
>CAYUZH010000015.1:5648-20692 GCA_964449635.1 uncultured Candidatus Peribacteria bacterium
TGTACTTGAACAGAGTGGATACCTCTCTCGTATTGCTTTTATTCTTGATAAATACTTACGAAAAGTAGGAGTGAATGGAAAAGCTTCTGTCTCGCTTTTGATGGGGTTTGGGTGTAACGTCCCAGCGATTATGACACTTCGTACTCTTCAGACGTTTCGTGAGAGAGTCATCGTCGCCGCGATGATACCATTTATGAGTTGTAATGCGAGACTACCTGTTTTTGTTTTGATTATCAGTGCATTTTTTCCTCTTGGATATCAGGCACTGGTTCTTTTTGCTCTCTATATTATTGGTATTACCGTTGCTCTTGGTACATGAATTCTTCTCAATACAACCCTCAAACCGGAGAAAAAAGTATTTATTCTCGAGCTTCCAAGGTACAAGATCCCAGACCTCAGACTCTTAGCTCTTTCAACTCTCAAACCAGTTCGTCATTTTCTTTTTAAAGCTGGAGTGCTTATCCTTCCTATTAGTATCGCTCTTTGGCTTCTTTTCTCATTTCCGAGAGTAAATGGGGAAGTGGTTCCAGTAGAAGAAACTTATGCGGGAAAAGCAGGACATATTGTATCGTATGTTTTTGCTCCGATGCATTATGATTGGAAAATCTCTACGGCACTGATTGCTGGTATCGCCGCGAAAGAAGTGGTTGTATCAACACTTGGGACGATTTATGCCGTTGAGGATGAAAACGAAGAAGGAATCAAAGAAGCGTTTCGTAATGATCCAAATCTCAATATGGGAGTTGTTTTGAGTCTTTTGATATTTATTCTTATCTATACCCCTTGTATGACCGTTATTGGAACTCTTGGATATGAGCTTGGCTGGAAATGGGGACTTTTTGGAGTTATCTATCCGACAGCTATTGCATGGATACTCGCCCTCTTAACATACAAAACTTATTTCTTTTTTGTGTAAAAATGAAAACACTCAACCATATGTATGCTCTTGGAAACTACACGATAGCGAAAATTCACTGTACGTATGACGATGCAGAGAAACTTGAACGACTCGGGATTTTTGAGGGAGAGCAAATTACGCTTATTAAAAACGATAAAAAAGATGCTTCTATCGTTATCGAAAATATGGATGCAAATTTTGTGCTTGATAAAGAAATCGCAAAGGGGATAGAAATAGCAAATTAGTAAAAATTTTTATGAAATCACCCCTCCTTGAAATCCCTTGAGTTGGAAAATCTATTGCCGAGGATTTGAACCAAATCGGTATATTTGAAGTGAATGACCTTGTCTGAAGAAATCCTCGAGAATTGTTTGATGCATCAAACAAAGTTGCCTGATGTCTTTTATATACTTTCAGGTGTGCTGTCTATTTTTCTGAAACACCAAAAGAAAAACAAGAAAGAGAAAAACTCAAGTGGTGGAATTGGAAAGATTAAACAAAAAAGAGGAATTATTTCCTCTTTTTTGTTGATTGGGTAACTCTTGTTTTCGTTATTTTCTTTACTTCTTCCTTCGTTTCAGGCATCTCGCATGTCTTTACGAGGCATTTTTCATAAGCTTTCTTTCTGATATAGATATAGTTTACAAGAAGAATAATAGAGAAAAGAAGGGCAGCAAGACGTATACTGATATGGGGTTGATTATTGTAGATTCCCCAAAGTGCCCAAATAAATACGAAAGGAGGTATAAAAGCTTTGAAGCCGTTGAGAAAAGCAATCTGTATCATCGTTCCAACAAAAAGACCAAGAAGAGCTATATAAATACTATTTTGAGGGTCTTGAACCGTATGCATAGCTTCCATAAAAACAAAAGTGTTGAGAAGGGTAGCTGCGATAATCCAACCATAGGTAAGTTCAATCGTATATTTAAAAAGAGCAGGAGTTTCTTTTTTTCTTGTATGGAGAAAAAGATATGAAAATCCAGCAAAAATCATCAAAATAACGACAAGACTTATAAAAATCTTTTCATTGTGCCAAGGTATAAGCCAAAACGCAGTAAGAGCAACAGAGAGACTAAAAACAACTTTCAGTTTTTTCCCTACCTCTATATATTTTGCAGCTATCATCACGCCAACAGCTATCCAAGTTATATATATGAGAGACCAAATAGAAAATGTAAATCCTGCAGGAGTAACAAGAGTAGGATATTTATTGGATATATCAGCTTGTGAAACTCAATTAAGAGGGAGAAGAGATATCCAGGTAGTAGCAAGAAGAGTGATAATAACCGTAATAATAGGAAGAAATCTATAAAGCATAAAAGAAATTTAAAAAGTAAGTTTTTTGAAAATAAACTTGGAAAATAACATCTAAACGTTCATTATTTTATTTCTTTCTATTTGGATCCGTACTAATCACTTGCTCTTCATAATAACTCGCGACAATCTGTATTCATACGTGTTCCGTTCCTGCAAAAAAGAGTCACTGTCCAACCGCAGAGTTGAGAAGAATATATTTTTCTTGTTCCGTCAGTTTAAATATATTTTGGAGAACATCGATGGAAGCACTCGATTGTTTGAGAAGAAGCTGGATAGAGGAGTTTGTTACAATCGGTTTTCCAAAAGGGGAAGCGATAAAGTCTTCGACATCTTGAGTAATAGTCGTCACTCAGAGGTTGTATTTTCGAGCTCTTTTAACAAGTCAAAATAGAAATTTTGCAGAATCTTCATATTGCATAATATTCCACGCTTCGTCGATGATCAGGAGTCTTTTTTTATTACTACTTCTGACACGATTCCATATATAGTTGAGGATAACATACATCGCAATTGGTCTCAAAATCTCATCAAGATCACGAACAGAAAATACTTGAAGTCATTCTCTCAGGTCAATATTACTTCTCTCACTAAAGATTCCTGTAAAGATTCCACTGGTATATTTTTCGATTCTTTGAACGAGTCATTTTCCTCCGTCCATTGTTTCAAGAACATCTTGAAGATCTTTCATAATAGGGATTTCTTTGCCAAGAGCAGAGTCATCTTCTATGGTAATTCCTTTGAGACTATAAGTCGTGATAAGAGCTTTTTCCATGATAGATTCTTCGGTAGAATTCAGTTTTCCGAGCATCAAATTCATAAGCCCGAGAAGATTAATAACTGCAGAACGAAGCAAGTCACCAGGTTTTGTTTCTTGATCTTTCATCCCGAGAGGGAGATCAAATGGATTGACTCTTTGGTTTGAATTTAAACTCACATTCAGATAACTTCCTCATACGGTATCAACGAGAGGACGATATTCGTTTTCTGGATCGATGATGATAACATCAGTTCCCATCATCAGACTCCTAAGGATTTCAAGTTTTACCGCAAAAGATTTTCCAGACCCAGATTTCGCAAAGACACACATATTGGCGTTTTCTGATTTAAAACGATCATAAAGGATGAGAGAACTATTATGAGTGTTGATTCCATAGAGAATACCATCATCGTGAGAGAGTGTCGAAGAAGAAAAAGGAAATGTTGTAGAAAGTCATCCAGTAGAGATATTTCTATACACAGAAAGTTCATCAAGAGCGAATGGTCAAGTCGTGATAAATCCTTGTTCAGCTCGTAGGTAGCTCTGTTTTTGAAGGACGTTTCTTCCTGCCAAGATAGTCTCAATATCTTTTCCTATTTTATTGAGCTTATCTTCATCTTCAGAGTAGATAGTTACATAGAGTCAAAAGTGAAAATATTTTTCTTCTCCTCTCGTAAGTTTTTGGCGGAGTTCATCAACATCTTGGATTTGAGCTTCAATCGCTGGATCATTGATAAGTCATTTTTCCGCATTCATACTTCTTTCAGAATGCAGTTGAGTAAGACGTTTTTTTAAAAATTTCTGTATAAAAGCCGATTCAATCGGATATACATAGAGGGACATATCAAATTTTACGTCCCAATTGATAATAGGAGAGAGCCAGTTTCCCTCTAAAAAGTTTGGATAGGCGTAGATAAAAAATGTCTTTGCAAAGGTATTGTTGATACGAATTTTATCAGGGTATACCTTTAAAAACGCAGGAGCAATAACATCTTTGATGTATGCAAGAGCTTCTTTATATTCTTTTTCTGTTTGAAGAATTTCTTTATCTTCAGCTTTTTCAGCTTGTTTTGATTGTGCTGTATCGAGCGTTTCTGCGAGTGTTTTTTTTTCGAAACTATACGTATCACCAGTATATCTTTTTTTAACGAGTTCTATGAGAAGTTCTTGAGAAGCCATTTTGTTTTATTTTGAGAATTAGAATTACTGACGGTATTTTATGCTTTGGTATGGAGTTTTCAAAAGAAATAATCAAAAATAGGCAGCAAATTGTAAAAGTTAGTGTATAGATATATTTGACAAAATATAATTTATAATTATTAATATAATTATTTTTAAGATAAATACTTATATTTTATGTCCTTATTAAATACATATTCATGAATTTGAGAAATAAAAATCTCTTCGGAATATTGAGAAGTTTCGAAAGTTATATATCCTTATGATTTACAGATAAGCAATATACTTGATTCTGAAAAATGAAATAGACCATCAGGCTACTTTGTTGATGTATGATCAAATGGACTAGATAAAAAACTCGATGAAATAGAATTTGAATCTATAAGACGACTAAAACAAGCATTAAATAATTATTTTTGTACAGAAGTATATCAAATATTTAAATCACAGTTAGATTTATTTGCACCTTGAAACCTTGTTAATATATCAGATGATAATAAATTGAAACCATTAGATATAAATTCATTTCTTTATAACAAAGGTCATCCATTACTTTTAACGGTTATGGTAGAATTCATAACTACTTTTAATAGACTAAAAATTTCTATATGAAAATTAATTCCCAAGAAATATAGAATAAATCTAATATGTTACTATCTTAATGTATGGGATGTAGTACTTAGAAATACTTTTTTACAATTACTTCAAGGCGTTATTTATAAAGATGAGCAGACAAAAAAAATATTCTGAGAATATCTTATTCTTGAGTCTTACGTGTTAAGAAAAACTCCAATTGATGAAGAAAAGTGATTTTGTTCTATTATAGATGCAGTACTTCTAAATTACTCAATTACATATTTGAAAAAATATATTTCTGAAGAATTGAAATGAACTATAGATATTGAAAAGATTAGAAACTTTTTATCAAAACATGCAGAATACAAAAAGAAGATATCTTCTTCACTGAAGGCGACAGATATTAGTAATTTCTTTGAAATTTCTTGATGAAATTCTGATGGATTAGTATTTAGTAGTAGAGAATGATGTTACGTAGTAAATAAAGAAAGAGGTCAACAAAGTTCAACATATCTGACTGAAAAGGCTTGAGTTATAAAACTTCAATGATGTCCATTTTCCCAAACACAGATTAATACTTGAGAAAATGCATTTCTGAATATGTTTCATACGTTGGATTGATTTTTAATCACTATACTTTCAGATTTAAAGATGAGATGATTATAAGATTTTTTTAAAAGACTCTCCCGAATTTAGGAGAGTCTTTTAAATTTTTTATTTATTCCACTTCCACTCTGTGATAAATCACTCTTGTATCGGATGGTCAGTATCTTCTTCGATACTATACGTATCTCATCTATAATGAGCGACCACGCGGGTAATATCATCGAGTTGTGCATGTTGGTATCCCATAAATTTTGAAAGTTCAATAGTGATGTTATTAAAAACATTAGACGCTGTTTTATAATCTTTTCCCGTTCCGTTTGGAGATGATTCAATCGCTTGAATAATTCTTTCTTCCCCAAACATTTGTTCGCTTCCTGTTTTATTTGGTTGATTAATAGCTTCACTGATACCATCACTATAGAGAACAATAATATCATTTTTTTCAAAAAGAATCTCTTGTTCTTTGATAAGTTTTGCGATATCTTTTATCATTCCAAGAGCGGTTCCTCATGATTTCACTTTGAAACATTTTTTCTTATTTTGTTTATAGATCAGGAGATTTCCATGTCCAGCTCCCGTCATAAAAAGTCTTTTTTCCTTCTCATTCCAGCGTATAAGAAGCATCGTCATAAGGAGGTTCGCTTTAACACGAGGTTTCAAGATAGCGTTTGTTTCAATAAGTATTTGAGCTCACGATATAAACGTACGTGTAAACCCACTGACAAGAGCATTCACCATCATCATGATAAATCCAGCTCCTACTCCGTGCCCGGTTGCATCTCCAACGTACATATAATAGTTATCACCTTGTTGAATAACATCATAACTATCTCCACCAATCTCTCCCGCTGGTTTGGAACGAGCGATAACATTGAGAGAAGGGATAGAGAGAAGTTTTTTTGAAAGAAGTCTTTCTTGGATTTCACGAGCGAGTTCTACTTCTCATTTTATCTCTTTTCAGTGGATAAATTCATCCTTGATATTTTTAAGAGTGGAGAGGGTACTAAAGAAAAATGAAGAAATATTTTGCATATGAGGGTTAAAATATTTCTTTTGTTGGATCTCATTATTTTTAAGCTGACCAATCAAAAATTTCTTTATAGTATACTCTAAATCAAGAATAGGCTTTTCATATAAAATATTTACGATAACGATAATAATAACCGCTTCAACGAGAAAAAGAATTCCAATAATAAGTCCACTGAGGAGTTTTTCTCAACTCAAGATATCAATCCCAAAAAACGTAAAAAACAAGTAGTTAAATACGACGATGACAAGAATAACAATATTTAGTATGTTTATGAGTGATTTCATAAGTTTCGATAGATTATTTACTATATATTGTACGATACTTCTTTTAAAATTGCAAAAATATAGGGACGTAATTTTTTGTATTTCAGAAAGTCAAAGAGATATATTCATAACTTTTTAACATCAATTTTTTTGATAGTTTGAAAAAGGAGATAGTGTCGGTATAATTTAGCGGTATTGAAACCTCTCCCATATACGGAGAACCGCTTCTAGACAATGATACATACGTATACAAAATTAGAACATTACTTTTTACTCGTTACATATGGCTTTCGATTCAACTATTACCGCAATTGATATAGGAACTTCAAAGATTAGAACCGTGATTGGAAAGTTTGATCAAGAAGACTCAAAGAATTTTCATGTACTTGGAGTCGGAATCGCTTCTTCAAACGCTATCAGAAAAGGAAATATCCTTGATATGGAAGAATTTAAAAATAATCTCGACAAATCCCTCGAAGAAGCAGAAAAAATGGCTTGAGAACAAGTAGCATGAGTATTTCTCTCATTTAATTCTTCTTCATTTGAAGTCATCACCAGCAAATGAGTGATTGCTGTCTCAGGGAGCGAAATAACACAAGAAGATATAGACAGAGTCCTTGATATGGCAAAAAATGGCGTTGATATGCCAAACAAAGAAATCCTTAAAGTGATTCCAGAGTATTTTGTCGTCGATTTAGAAGATGGAGTGAAAAACCCACTTGGGATGTCAGCGAGAAAACTCGAAGTCATCGCCAATATATTTTCGATGAATACCAATGTACTCAACAATATCAGAAAAGCCGTTGCAGATGTTGGAATTGAAATCTATGATATATATCCAAATCTTTTAAGTTCTCCAGAAGGAGTTCTTACAAAAAGACAAAAAGAACTTGGAGTTGTTTGTATTGACATAGGAGCATCAACGACAGGAGTTACTGTATACGAAGAAGGAGTGATGAAATTTGCTTCCCTCATCGGTATCTGAGGAGATAATGTTACCAATGATATTGCTCTTGGAGTGAGAACATCTATTGATATCGCCGAAAGATTAAAACTTGATTATTCAGAACTCAATCTCGAAAAAGTAGAAAGATACCAAGATGAATCGATTGACCTTTCAAAACTTCATATTGGGGAAGATGGGATGCTTTCACGCCTTTACCTTTCTCAAATAGCAACAGCTCGTTATGAAGAGATATTTTACTTTATTCGTGAAGAATTGAGAAAAGTAGGGAAAGACGGGATGCTCCCAGAAGGAGCCATTATCGTAGGATGATGAGCAAAATCGAGATGAATATTAGAAATCGCAAAAGAAACATTGAGACTTCCATGTTTTATTGGAACTCCAGTAGAAAAAGATAATCTTGCTGATACAACGATTAGTGATCCAGTATTTGCAGCGGTTATAGGAAGTATGATTCTAGCAAATAGATATGCAAGTAGCTCGGTTCCATTTTCTCTCAATATAGGAGGAATGTTTGGATCTGTTGTGAAAGTAATCAAGAAGTTGCTTCCATAAAAGAAAAACAAAATATAAAAATACTTTTTAATACTTTATACATTTACTATGGTTAAAAGAGAAGATAGATTGAAGAATCTCCTTTCAGGAAATGCAAAGGCAAGCGGACCACTTGAGATAAAAATGTCAGATTCTATTGCTCCAGCAGCAAAATTTATTGTTGTTTGAGTAGGGGGAGGTTGATGTAATGCGGTAAATCGTATGATTGAAAACGGACTCCAAGGAGTTGATTTTGTTGCTATGAATACAGATGCACAAGCTCTCTTTCGTTGTCTCCCTGAGAGAAAGATAAATCTCTGAAGAACAATTACCGGAGGACTCTGAGCAGGAAGCAATCCAGAGATGGGGAAAAAAGCAGCTGAAGAATCAAGAGATGAAATCAAAGCACTTTTTACCTGAGCTGATATGGTATTTATCACTTGTGGACTTGGATGAGGAACAGGGACTTGAGCAGCACCAGTGGTTGCTGAAGTAGCCAAAGAATGTGGAGCTCTCACGGTTTGAGTCGTAACAAAACCATTTTCTTTTGAAGGACAAAATAGACTTTCGAAAGGACTTGATGGGTTTGAAGCACTCAAAGAAAAAGTAGATACACTTATCACGATTCCAAATGATAGAATTCTTACCATTATCGATAAAAAAACATCACTTCTCGATGCTTTCTCTATAGTAGATGAAGTATTAAATCAATGAGTACAATGAATTTCAGATTTGATCACTCAGCCAGGATATGTAAACCTCGATTTTGCGGATGTTCGTTCTGTTATGAAAAACGCAGGTTCGGCTCTTATGGGTATCGGATATGGAAGTGGTGAATCAAGAGCTTCAGATGCGGCGAAAGCAGCAATCAATAGTCCGCTTCTTGAGCTTTCTATCGCTGGAGCAAAATGACTTCTTTTCAATATCACGGGAGGAACAGATCTTTCAATGTTTGAAGTAGATGAAGCAGCTCGTATGATTACAGATAGTGCTGATTCAGAAGCAAATATTAAATTTGGTGCAACGATTAATCCAGATTATAACGGTGAAATCAAAATTACAGTAGTTGCAACTGGTTTTGATGAAGGGACGAATAAAAGATATGTGGATACTCGCCCAACAACAACACAACACCAAGACAATGTTCAAAGAAACTCAAATCCTTTTGGAAAAAAAGCAGTAAATGATCCAAGAATTACAACTCCACAAGCTCCACAAAAAGGAGGAGACGATGATCTCGATATCCCAACATTTTTAAGAAGAGCGAAAAAATAAAATAAAAAAAACAGGAATTCATTCCTGTTTTTTTTTATTGTTTTAAATCTTTATTTCATCTCTTCATTTTGTCTTTTTATATATTCTTCTACTTCTTTATCAGCAGGGAGAAAAGAGATTCCACTATATGCCTCAAACACTATTTTTGTCATAAAGTATCCAAGAGAGTTTATGATAAAAAAAAGCCAAAACGAATTGAGGTGGATAAAAGAGATATTGAGTTCATATCAAGAAAACAACAATTTGCACAAGCATTTGTCGTCCAAGATAAAATGTTTTATTTTTTATCTCAATGAGACGAAAAAGAATTGAGAGAATTCATCCGATAATTCCAGAAAAAATTGAGTATAAAAGGATTTCCATAGTTTTAGTAAAGTATTTATATATTAATTTTGTCCTACTTCTTTATCCTTAAGAAGATTTTGTCGTTGTTGTTTCATAATTTCTAAAAATTTATAAGGATTTGGTATAAAATGAAGGGTACGGACTTCATTTTTTTGTTGTTCAATGATGATATCTCCGTATCCAAGGAGATTTGGGAAAAACCCTCTCGCATACGAATCAACTTTTACAATCCTATACGCATCAATCACTTCGACATCATCTTGGAGGATTAAAGAACAATGGAGAATAACGAGAGAGTCTTTTGATACGATGATGATGTTATTAAAGTAATGAATGAGTCATAAAATAAGTTTAAAAATAGCATAGTTTAACAAAGCAAAAATGAAAAAGAAGATGATGTACTTCATACTTTTGAGAGCAGAATCTCAAAGATGCTTAATAATAAATGCTGAGAGAAAATATAAAAAACCAACGATAAAGAGGAAAAAAATACATTTTGCAATTCTTAAAAAAGGAATGACAAGATGTTTTTTTATAACAATATGATTCTTTCAAAAAGTATAGTAAGCCATATTTAGAAAATGGTTAGAACAATAAAGTTTGTTATAACAAAAAGGGAAATGAGGCTTATTCAAATAAGAAGCATGAGTTTTGTGTACATCTTTCCAAGGTACGTGCTGCCAGTATATTGGATATGTTTTCGATTTAAGAATTTAAGACGTTTTGAAATAAGAAAATAAATAAGAAGAAGTGTTATAAGATAGATCAAGAGACAAGTAATTTTTATAACCATAATTCTAAAAGTTAACATATAAGTTGTACTGTTTTCATACGCGAAGTATGTCAGGCAAGTATGTGTATATTCTTTTTTGGTATACCGGTCTCACGGGAGATAAATTGTATCAATGCATCATTTGCTTTTCCATCTTCAGGGACGGCAGTAAGGGATATCTTAAACGTTCCATCCTGCATAATCTCTTGGAGAGAATTCTTTTTTGCTTGAGGATGAATCTTACATTTTAAAAGTATCTTACCATCTTTTACTAGAGAGAAAATTCGTTTCATAGATACATATTACTGGACTATATTTTTCTCATTAAATTCTAAAAGTCAATTTTTTAATAAATAATTGATACTTTTCAAGTCATATTGAATCATCTTTGCCTCCAGTTTATGGCAAATATTTTCATAATCTTTCGTATTTCAAAAAAATACTTCTATTTTTGCTTCGTAAAGAGCAGACAGTATATCCGCATGTTTTACCATTTTTCCTTCCTCACTTTCAAATGGATGAAACATAAATGGAGAAATAAAATCTCTATAAGAATCATCTATATGGCAAAAGAGATAATCATCAAGCATATTTTTTTCCGCTTGTTCGATAATATCAGCAAATCATGGAACAGAATTTTTTACAGGAGAAATAATATCTCAAGTAATCGCTTCTGGGATATCGTGATACAGTGCTGTGAAAAGCATGTTTTTGATATCATACTGGTGTCATTCTCAGGATTCAATCAAAGAGATGAAGTAGGTAATCATAGCCACGATAACAAGATGAGCCATCACAGAGATAGGGACGAGTCTATTTTCACCACTCCAACGGATAGAATGAGAAAGTCTACGAATATGAGAAAGGTATTTTTGAAAGTTTTCATTTTCTAAAAGTTCTGTCAGAGAGGAAAGTTCTGAACTTAAAATATCAAGTTGTTCTTGGATTTTTTCGAGAGGAACCTCAAATATCTCATCATAGACGCGTGCATTGACCTTACACTCGCACCATGCTGAGTACTTTCTGGCGGCTTGTATGAGGGTATCTTCTTGTTTTTTCTGAGAATGTAAAGTAGACTCAATATCTGACTGAATCTCTTCAAGTCCATCAAGTGAGAAGATTTTTTTGAGCGCTTCGTTTTCTACGTTTTTATATATTTCAGAATCAATAGCCATGATATAATCCCTTGTTCCTGCGTTTATATCAGAGAGCATGAGTCATTTGAGTGACTCAAACATGACTTTTTTAATGATATAAAGCGTATCAACGGTTTTTCCATTTTTCTCTTCGAGGTACGCTAAAAAAAGTGCTATATGGAGAACAAATCCTATATTATCAAGAAAGCTGATGTACTCAACTCGAGGAAAGTTATTCCACCTTTTAATCTTTGTTCCTCGTGTGAGCATCAGTTTTAATATATGTCAGACCATAAAAGAGGAGTTACAAAGTAAAAAAGTATAAAAGTCTAAAGGTAAAAATGTTTAAGATAAGGAACTGTATGGTGAAACTCCTATTTTTTCTACGTTTTTCACTTTTTTACGTCTTCACTTCTATTCTATTCAAAAAGAAAAAATTGAAAAAAAATAATTTTTGCCTACATTAGAACGAGATAGATACCTTTTCACAAAAATACAAATGAAAATTGGAGTAGATTTACGAAATATACAAAAAGACCCAGACTTCTTTGCTCTTGTGATAACGCTTCTTGAAGGAGTGATTAATTCACATAATTCATATTTTTTTTACCTCTTTGTAAATACGCCTCTTGATGTTTCTGGAGAAAGAATTTTTGTAAATTACAAAGAAGGAAATGTTGGAATCATTGACCAAATCAAATTTGTCCAAAAACTGAAAGCAGAGAAAATAGATGTGATGCTTTTTTTCGAACCGAAGAACGCTATTTTATATACAGGAAAATTTGTTCTTTTTTTGAGAAATCTCAAAGAAATATTCTATACTTCAGAAAAAAGCCCAATCAAGAGAAATATAAACCTCTATATGTACAAGCATGCTCTCAAAAGAGCTCAGAAAACGATATGTTTCGACAAAGACACGAAAAGAGATATTAACGAGCGATTTGATATTCGAGAAGAGAGAATTGTGCAAGTCCCTCACTTTTTTATCCCATCAGAGATTCCAGTAGATTCAAGAAAAGATGTCGCTGATATAGCTATCAGATCTCGTCATAGTATCACTTGAGATTTTCTTATTTATGATGCGGGAAGTGGTATTGAAAGAAATATAGATCGTCTTATTGAATGTATATCAGATATCAATAAATCAGGGAAGGATATATCACTTTTTATCGTCTGAGAAGGATGCTCTCAAGACCTTCTTCTCCGCCATACGGTTATCAGTCTTTGAATGCAACAGAAAATAGTATTTCTTTGAGACCTCAGACCAGAGGAGGAAAAATATTATTATGAGTCAACACTTTGAATAGTAAATCCATCGCATTATGATACACTTCCTCTCCATGCTACGAGAGCAATGGCGTACAAAAAACCGATGATAATGAGTGACCTCGCAACATTAAAAAGTATATTTTGAGACAAGGTGTTTTATTTTAACCCACTTTCAAAACATGATATGCGAAAAGAGTTAGAATATTTCTTAGCGAATCTTGCTTCGGTTTATTATAATGACATATTTTCTCAATTTGATAAAGAGACAACAGTAAGTATTACTGATGATATTATTAAAAAATCATGTTAATATTATATTATAAAAATTTCAAACTATGATAATGTCAGAACGTTTAATAACTTGGTCTTGATTTATTGAGAGAAATAACTTTTGTTTTTCTCAGGAGTGTTCTTAAATCATTTTACTATTTTCTCGGTAAAATAATTTAGAGTCTGAGATAAACACGAGAAATGCGTGTTTATTTTTTTATAACTTTAATAATGTATATGAATCAAACAAAACTTCTTTATGCCCTTGGTATTTATATTACGGCCCTTTTCGCAAGTAATCTCTTGGGGATGAAAACAATGCCATTTTTATTTGAGACTCATATCTCTTTTGCTGTTTTTACTCTTCCTTTTATCTTTGTAACGACTGATGTTATAGGACAAGTTTACGGAAAAGAAATGTCAAAAAAATTCGTTTTTATTTGAACAATAGCCCTTACTTTTTTTACAGTATTTTCATTTTTCTCCCAAATACTTCCGTGGGAACCAAAAACATACGCACGTATAGGAGAAGCATATGAAAGTATATTTTCTATCTCACTGAGAATTGCTGTTTCCGAATATGTGGATGTTCTTGTATTTTTCGCAGTAAAAAAAATATGAAATTTTGCACTCTCTTCAACGATATCAAACATAATTTCTCAAGCTTTAGATACGGCAATATTTATGTTTATAGCATTTTGGTGAATATTTGATTTTTATACCATTCTGACTATGTCCTTTCCTTGGTGGATATACAAAGTAATAGCGGGTATTTTTTATCTTCCGCTTTCTCTTTTTGTTCTCAAGATCTTAAAATATAAAGAAAAAGTATGATAAATATTAGCCTCATTGTTGCTATTTCTTTGGATGGAAAAATTGCTCATTCCTGAGAAAGTGAACTAAGCTGGACGAGTCAAGAGGACTGGGATTTTCTACAAAATAAACTATCAGAATTTGATGCAATAGTGATCGGCAAAAATACTTTTTTAAAATACGAAAATCGTATCCGTGAAAAGAGAGTAGCTTATGTGTTTTCTCATAAACAAGATTTTAAAAAGGAGGAAAATATCACTTGGTTAAATCCTTCAAAACAGAGTATAAAAGAACTTATTGAAAAAGATGGATATACAAAAATAGCATTATTGTGAGGAAAACAAGTCTATGAATGGTTTTTAGAGAGAGACTATGTCAATGAAATCTTTATGACTATTGAACCGATTGTACTCGGAGAAGGAATAAACTTTGTTGATAATGCTTCCTTTGACAGAAAATACATACTTCATGATATAAAAAAACTAAATACGACGGGGAGTATTCTTCTTCACTATATTCCTAACTTTAAAGTATGATTATAAATTCTATAAAAACCAGAATATTTCAAGAAAATGAAAGTATTATTCACTTCATTGATGAGCATATTGAAACGTTTTCGGATGGTGATATCCTTGTTGTAACTTCGAAGGTACTGGCTCTCTCTGAATGAATGCTTAGAAGCTACCAAGATGAAAAAGATTTTCTCGACCTCGTAAAAGAAGAAAGTGAATTGTATCTCAAAACAAAGTGGGTATACCTTACTTTGAAGGATGGTATAATTATGGCAAACGCCTGAATTGATTCAAGTAATGTAGGAGAAGGAAATTGTATTCTGCTCCCAAAAAATTCATTTGATTCGGCACAAGTTATTTGGAATTATTATAGAAAAAAATACTCTCTTAAAAACTTTGGTATCCTTATTACAGATAGTCATTGTACACCTTTAAGGCAATGAATCACTTGAATAGCTCTTGGTTATGCAGGGTTTTCATGAATAAAATACTACCGATGACAAAAAGATCTTTTTTGAAAAGAATTTT
>CAYUZH010000016.1:0-7830 GCA_964449635.1 uncultured Candidatus Peribacteria bacterium
CGTATCCATCACCATCTCATCACATAATAACGACTGTCATCTCAGGTTTTGCCAGTTTTACTCACGTTGCAAATGGGAGAGCTCTTCCATGAAGTGTTTCAGCAGCGTAACCATCAACGTATTGACTCGCCTTTCCACTACACCCTACTCCAGAGACAACTACTCTCTTATGAGACTCAATCCCAAGTTCTTTGAAAGCATTTTTGAGCGCCATAATGATGAGGGTATCACCACATCCTGGACACCATTGGATATTTGTTAATCAGCTACGCATAGTAATTTAAGGTTATCAAGTTTTAAATTAAAAGTAATAAATTTTGTCATTCCTGCGTAGGCAGGAATCTATAAATCCGTACTATTCTTTTTTAGGATTAAAGTTTCAAATAACAACATAATAAAAGATTCTATTTAGTAATTGAAAAAAGATAATATAGGAAATAATAAAAGACAAAATAAGAGATTTTGAAAGTCTAATAATAAAATTTAAATTCCCTATAAGCTTATCTCCTTCAGCTACTTTAGTTTTTGTATTTGATTGTAACTCCTGATCTATATTTACTCACTCTATTTGAATTCAATTTTTCTTGTAGAAATTCAAAGTCTCATTATACGCAGTATCAAAATCAATACTATTTCCGTCTATCATATTTTGAACATTTTTCGCAAATTTCTGAGGAGTGTGGACTTTTGTTTTAGAGTAGTTAGATTTTAAAAAGTATGTAGTGATAATATTCTCATCTGATAAAGTATCGTATATGGTTATACTCAGAAAAAACGTAACAAAAGTAATAAAAATAATATATATTATCTTGATTAATCTATACAACATATTATTATTTAAATCTTTTATTGTTTTCATATTTTAAACTTACTAGAAATATTGGGTCTTTAGGGGCGAGACGATAGTGATTACTTTTTTGAAATCTCAAAACTTCGCCAGCTGAAATTCGAGCCCCTGAAAACTTTTGTTACTTTTGGTTACAAAAGTAAGGAAGTACTATTGGCAGATTCCTGCCTCCGCAGGAATGACAACTTTATTAAACATTCTCCCTCAAGAACCTCTCTAACTCTCCTAAATCTCTCCTCTCCTTATCAAACCACATCGTCTTAATCCCAACCGATTCTGCCGATTTTACCGCATCTGGATTATGTTCAAAGTAAATAACTTCAGTAGAATCTAGGTGAAAATGAGAAAGCATTTTTTTGTAATATTCTGGATCTGGTTTATTTGGATTATGTGCCAAAGAAAATACTTCATATGGCATATTTATGATACCAAGCTGAACTTTTTCTTCTTCGTTTGCATTTGTTAAAATAATCTTTTTATCTGGGAATCTATCAAGTATTTTCTGCATTTCCTTATCTATTCAAGCTTCTGTTACAAAAGTATTCCACGCATCAACAAGAATAACTTTATGAGATTTCTTTTTTCTCGTCAACATTAAAAAGATGACTCCAAATCAAAGTATAAGAATCGCTGGTAACATCAATAGGACATATGGATTAGAGTTCATTAAATAGTCGTAAGGTGGTAGAAAAGAGGGTCTTTAGGGGCGAGACGATAGTGATTACTTTTTGAAATTTCAAAACGTGCCAGCTGAAATTCGAGCCCCTAAAAACTTTTGTTACTTTTGGTTACAAAAGTAAGGAAGTATTATTATTTCAACAACTTTTCCTCAAAATCCTCATAATAAAACGGCATCAAATCATATTTTCTCATATGACTTATTTTCAAATCTGGAACATACCCAAGCCCAAGCTCTTTTACGATATAATTCTCAAGTTGTCCTGTATAATTATGCTCAACAAAAATCACTTCTTCTTTTCAAACGAGTTCATCACGAAGTCGCTTATCAAGTGGTTTTAAAAACTTAATAACGATAAGTCCATATTCTGGATTATTTTTTACAAATTCTCTCGCTGTATAAGCGATAAAACTCGTCGTAATGATTATTTTTTTGATATTCTTGAGTCCGGACTCTTGAGAGTCCGGACTCAAGAATATGTCATACCCACATATCCCCTCTTTTTCAAAGAAATTGTCTAGTTTTTTAAAACGTTTTTTTGTCATCGTTACCTTCATATCTCTATCTTCACTCGTTGCTCAAAATTCATCATGTTCATAACTTGTCGCGATAAAATCTCCATTTACTGTTCAAACTTGAACCATTGGAGAGACTCCATCATCCGTAAGTTCATAACGCTTATAATCAACAGGAGGATTTTCTAACCACTTTCCTGGCACAATTCAAGGAGTTTTTAACTCTCCAAGCGTTACTTTTCCATCCGAAAACTGCTTATCGATTAAGACGAGAACAATAGATTGATACTTTTCCGCCAAGTTAAGAGCTTGTCCAGCAACATAGTATCCATCTTCGAGAGTTGATGGCACCATAACAATATGTTCAAAATCACCAAATGTTGGATTAAGAGCAAAGTTGATATCTCCTTGTTCATGAAAAGTTGGAGTCCCCGTACTCGGTCCTGCTCTCTGAGAAAGAACAGCCGTAATAGGGATTTCTGCCTGAACGGCAAATGAAAGGGCTTCTGTCATAAGAGCAAATCCACCACCTGAAGTTCCGACCATACTACGAGTTCCGGTAAAGCTCGCTCCAAGTGCCGAATTAATAACGCTGATTTCATCTTCAGCTTGGAGAAAAGGAACACGTTTTGATTTAATAATTTCCGATAAAATAGTTGAAGAAGGTGTCATTGGATAGGCACTATAGTATCCAAGCCCTGATTCAATAGCTCAAAGAGCTATCATCTTATTTCCATAAGAAATATGCTTTGCATCTCAAGTTTTAGCAATTTGTATATCATATTCAAAAGGAAGCTGATAGTTTACAAGAATATCTTCAAAAACGGCAATATTTTGAGCAACGATTTCCTCTCCTTTTTTCTTAAAAATACGTCCAATCGCTTGGTGTATATTTTCACTTGGAAGAGAAAGAAGTTTCGCTAAAAGCGATATAAGGTAAGTATTGTCATATTTACTGGTGATATCAATATCAAGGATTTTATATTGAGAAAGATCAACTCCAGAAGTTATAAGTTTTGAAGTCCATTTTTTATTGGCGATAATAACTGCTCCATTTCTTACATCCTCAAGATTTGCTTTTAAGTTTTTATCATCAAGAGCAACAAGGATATCAACATATTTTGAAAGAGCCATACTCTGATCATCACTGATATTGATGTCAAAATAATTGATTCATCATTTGATAATCGATTGGTATTCGATATCTCCGATAACACTATATCAAAGCTCTGCAAAAACATCAGCAATAATATCAGCTGTTGAGTTCATTCAAAGCCCAGCTGCGCCAGTAACACGTATATTTAATCTCATTTTTTTATTTATTAGAGGTTCAAGTAAGAGAATTTCCAGTAGAAGCTTCTACGATCGTTCAAGAAAGTCATTTCAAGACTTCGTCAAGATCTACAGAATCGTTTCCAGGAGCTGAGACAGGAGAAAGCATAACAAGAATAGCTGTGGAAATAACTCAAAAGAAAATAGCAAAAAGAGCAAGTCATGCAAGAATCTGATTTTTTCGTGTACGTTTCATAAAAAATACTAAGGAATATAATTATTGATTTCTGTGTACTTTATTTTATTGTTTAAAATATTTTTTCAAGAGAAATTAAAAGAATCTACCATATCACCTGTTATATTAAGAGTAATAGTATCTCCATTAGAATAAAATTTAATAATTATCTTATCATTTCAGAGAAAATATTTAATATCAAGATTTGAGATATTAAATCAAGAAGATAGCAGTGGTTCTATATATTTTATTCTTGCAAGCGCTTCTCAAAGTATATCAAACTTTTGACTTGCAGAATCAAGATCAATATTTCAAATAACTTGTACTGGAGTATTTCCAAAGTGGAATGTTTTTGCGTCTTGTAAATAGTTTTTATAAATTTTTACTTTTATATCTTTAAAGTAGTTTTGACGAGTATCGAGAATAAAGTTAGCACTAAAATCAGCATATAATTGCCACGTATACCCATTTGATACAATAGTCTTTTGGAAAAGAGTATTTTTAAGAAATATATCTGGATCTTGGTTTTCAAGAATAACAGAGATATTATCATATTTAAACTGTAAATGAGTTATATTTTTCCATAGTCATTCTTTCTTAGAAAGAAGTTTATTAAGTTTGAAAACTCTCACAACAGAGTCTTCTTCTTGTAAGGGAGTCACATCATCAAGAACCTCAATAACTTGATTTTCTTTCTTACCAAAGAAAGTAAGAAGAAAAAAGTTTGAAAACTTATACTTATCTGCTTCGGATTTTTGAGACGTTTCAAGAGCTTTTTTCCAAACTTGTTCAACAATATCAAGTTTATAAGACACATTTTTATCGATTCCATTTATTTTAATATTGGAAATTTCATTTGAGTTTTCTGGAGAAAAAGAAAAAGAAAAACTTTGTCCATTAATAAATACATTATTTACTTCATAAAACGAAGCTCCTATAACAATTTCCATTTTATCAAAATCGAATCAAGAAAACTGAGAAAAATATTGTACCAATTTCTCTTTCGAAAGAATTCCGTTTTGACCATTATCTAAGTTATCTATATCCAAAAGAGATTTTTTTACTGAATCATATTCTACAAGATACGTATTATAGTCGAGTAAGGCAGAAAAATATTCTTTATACAGAGTATTTATGTTTTCATAATCGACTGGAAGAGTCATATCTTTACTTCCATCTTCAGTACTTAAAAATTTCTTATTATCAAGAAAAAATGAGTATATTTGAGAAATATTTTTTGAAAGAAGATTAATAGTCAAAGATGATAAAGAAGTAGAATCTTTTTTAACCAAAAGATGTTTTGTGTCTCTTTTTTGTTGAAAATATAGTACATTAAGAAGGTTGAGTATCCTACGTATAAGATTTAAATTTACATAAAGAGCTGTCTTTGCAAGAGATTCATCACCATTTCAATAAACAACATACGAAATCGTATTATAAACATCAAATATCTTGATAAGAGCAGGAAAATTTGATTCAGAAAAATTTTCCTCATCTGGGACAAGGATTTTTTCAAGAAAAAATATAAGATAATCTAAAGCATAGGTTTTTTGAGTCAATTTACTATTTTTTTCTATATCCGACTTTATACCAATATCTCACGAGTAAGAATCTATAAATATCCCTATTCACTCATAGTAGTTTTTTTCATCATCTAAGATATCAAACTGCCTGTAGATATCAGATAACAACATAGTTGAAGCAATTCAGTTTTTACGGAAATCAAAATTTTTAGTTTTTGAGAAAAGAGAAATAAGTTGTTTTTTGGTATCTATATCTCTCCTATCTGTAGATTGTAGGAAGTAAAAAACTATTGGCCTCAAACTATTTTTAAAGTTTTGGAATTCTTCTTTATCAAGTACTTCTCATTGAGAAATATAATCATTCATTTGAGCATAGGCTGAATCTTCAAAACCATGGCTTCCTATAAGAGTAAGGAACTCCTCAGCAATGAGTGCTTTTAAATAAGCTTTTCTTTTTGTTTCATTTAAAAAGAGCATTTTATATTTTTGAATATAGTAATCTCCTGGAATTTTAAATTTTGATTTTTTTGATACGAGAGAGGAAATATATTTTTCTGACTCTGAGAGAAGCATTTCTTGGTAAAGAACCGTATTTACAAGAAAATTTGAAGAAAATCAAAGAGAAGTGAGAGCACTGATAAAGTATGAAGCATCCGTTTTTGAAATAGAATCATAGATATAATCAAAATCATGAACCGTTGAGACACGAATCCTATCGGCATTTTCTAAAAAATTATTTCTCTGAGCATCAAAACTTATTAACATGTGTGGGTACAGATATACTTCCGTTTTTACTTTCTTATCACTCACTCAAATAAGCTGAATTTTTACAACCGAATCAAGTGAAAAAAAAGTAGTCTTCTTTGAAGGACTCGTATGCACATAAACTCTTCCTCATCATACTGTTTGAGCTATAAATCAAGTACCATTTAAAACGACTTCGTGAGTCACGTCTCAAACATCAACAAGAAAATCTCACGAAATAAGCTGGATATTCGTTTTATTTTCGGAAGAATGGTTTTTTAAATAAGAAGCATTTGAAGAAAAAAGAAGAGAGTTAAAAATTCAAAATCTTTCTCATTGAAGTCATGATCAGGAATTTCACTTTTTCTCTTCAAAGATATCACCATTCTTAACAAGGGAAAAAGCACCATCTTTTATATCAAGTTTTGAGTTTTCTAAAAAAGTACTATTTTCAGAACGAGAAGAAAACGTAATAAAAACGAGTCCCAAAAAGACAATCGTTGCAATGACAAATAAAAATATTTTTTTGAAATTATCCATAGAGAAAAATGATACAAATCAGCAAAATAATACTTTTTTTTGTAAAATATCAATCAAAAGGATTTGATGAATATCATTTTTCGTTTATAAATCTGATTCAAAAATATGTTTCCACTTTTTAACGAGAATATCTCCTCTGAGAAGTACTCAAACTTCTTTGTTGGTATCAAGACTTGATGAAGAAAAATTTTCGCTTCCAATAAATAAATAGGCATCATCAATAAGTATTGATTTTGCATGAATCGTTTTTTTAGAAAATGTGATGTTTCATCCCATTTTGATAACTTTCTGAAAAAAATTATCATCAGTATCATTTTTTCAACTGATTATTTGAACCTTCACCCCTTTTTGTAATTGATAAAAAATAACATCGGCTATTTCTTTATCATCCATATAAGGCATGTATATTTGAAGAGAGGATGATGCATTTTTGAGAATATACAATATTTTTTGACGACTATCCCAAGGACTTATAACGAGAGAATGGTGATAGATAGGAATATACTTTGATGTGAAATCATTTAGAAATATGCTCTCGATAGTTTTTACTATATTTTTATCAGAAAAATGAACAAATATATCTCTATTTTTAGAAAATGTAGATGCCGTCAAATTTCCTGTCGAAATAATAACTCTATTATCGATAAGAATATACTTTGCATGATTCAAATCATACACATCATTTGAAGACCGTTGTATATCAATACCTGCCTGAGAAAGTATATCAAACGTAGCATTATTAATTCCAGCAGAATTGTACACATTTTTTTCTAAAATAATCTTAATATCGACTCATCTCTTTTTAGCGGCAAGAAGAGCATTTCGAATCCTCTTTTCCGTTAACATATAAACATTTATATAAACACGTTTTTGAGCCTTTTGTAGTTCCTTTTCGAGTATATCAAGATACTTCTTATCTGGAGTAAAGTATAACTGAGTTCAAGGAATTTCTTGAATTTGAGAAAAAGAAAAGAGGGAAAGCTTTGTTTGCTTTTCCTCTTGAGCTTGGTCTAAATATATTTTTTGCTCAATAAAACTTTTATATTCAGAAGCAAAAAAATACGATGATACACAAATAAAAAGAAGGAAAAATAATCAGAAAGAAATCTTTTTCACTAGCCAAAAATCTTACCAAATAATCATCCATTTTTTCCAATTTCCATCCCTTTCTCAACCGCTATTTTTTCATAGAGTTCTTTTTCTTTTTTCGAAAGTTTTTTTGGAATAAGAATATCTACTGTCACTATAAGATCCCCTTTATCATCCTTATCAATAAATTTCACTCCGTCTCCAGCAAGTTTAATTTTTGTACCAAACTGAGTTCCAGCAGGAATCTTAATTTTCCTTTTTCAAAGGATGGGAAAAACAACTTCTTTTTCAGTTCATAACACAGCTTCAAGTAAATCTACTTCGAGGGTAAAAAAAAGATTTTCTCTTTTTCTATGAAGTCCTTTCTCTTCAAGTTTTACACTCAC
>CAYUZH010000016.1:7840-19523 GCA_964449635.1 uncultured Candidatus Peribacteria bacterium
AAATCTCATTTGGCTTTTGTCCCAACTCATGCATTTCACTCTCCATTTACTTTTATTACCATACCATCATCAATCCCAGCAGGAATCTCAATATCATATGTAGTTTTTGTTTGTACCCTTTTTTGCCCCTTACAAGAAGAACAAACAGTTTCAAAAGATTCTCAGGTACCCTCACATTCATCACAGACTCAAGAATGCTCAATCACTCAGAAAAAGCTTTCTTGTCTATACCTCACATATCCTGATCCTTTACATTTTGAACACGTTTTTTTTCATTTCCCTCATTCTCATTCACATGTTTTACACTCTTCATAACGATAAAATTCAAGTTTTTCTTTTCAACCATAAATACTCGTCTTCAGATCAATCCTCAACTCATATTCTAAATCTTCTCATCTACGAGAAGTCGATTTTTTTCTTGAAGAAGCCTGTCATCCAAATCATCCTCAAAAAAATGATTCAAAGATATCAGAGATATCAACATTTGAAGAGAATCATCAAAAAGATGAACCTCCTCATTCAAAACCAAATGTATCATATTGTTTCCTTTTTTGAGAATCAGAAAGAATAGAATAGGCTTCATTCACTTCTTTAAATTTTGTTTCACTTTCTTTATCTCCTGAATTTCTATCAGGATGAAATTGCATCGCAAGTTTTCTGTATGCTTTTTTGATATCTTCTTCACTGGCTCCTTTTTGAATTCAAAGCACTTCGTAATAATCTCTTTTTGACACGGGTAGGATAATAAATCAAATAAAAACGCTTCCAAAATATATAAAAAAAATCCGTATTTTCAAGTCAAAAAAGAGAGACACCTTAATAACGAATGAAAAGAAAGACTAGATATCAAAAATAGCTCGTTTTATTTTTATCAAAATATTTCTCAAAATTCATTTGTTCTATATAGTAAAGGAATCATCTAAGAAACTTATTCTTAGACAAAACCGAGAAATATTTGGACATATCCAAAAAGGAAATAGTGGGCTTGAAAGAGAAAAAACTCCAGTGAGTTGTAACGACTAATACAGTGAACAAGTTTTTTAAGTTTTGACAGCCAAAAATGACTTTTTCAGCCTTTCTTCAAAATATATTTATAATAAATACTTATGTACACTATTGTAAATCTTTCACAAGATCAAACAAAACAAAATAAATATATATCTGAAACTCTCATTGAGAAAATACAAGAATGGAGAGAAAAATGAAAAAAAATTATTCTCTACATAAATAGACGATGAGAGTTTACTGGAATAGTATGTAAACATTGTCAATACCTGTACAAATGTCCTCGTTGTGATACCTCACTCACCGTTTACTCAAGCAAAATAATTCAGTGTCACACATGTTGATATACAGAAAACATACCACTTCAGTGTAAAAAGTGTCGTTCTGTAGAACTCGAAAAGATAGGCGTAGGAATTGAACAAGTCGAAAAAAGTATAGCTCAATTTTTTCCAGATAGCCACATATTTCGATTTGATAGTGATACCCTCAAGACAAAATCAGAACAAAAGTGAGCTCTCGAGAAGTTAAAGAATGCTGATATAATTATCGGAACCAAGATGATTACAACTGGGTTTGATTTAAAAAATATCTGACTCATCGGAGTCATTCTTCTCGAACAAGACATTATATTTCCCCGTTTTGATACAGAAGAGAAAGTGTTTTCCACAATGAAACAACTTTTTTGAAGAGCAAAAAGAAACAACAATACCTATGAAATAGTTCTCCAAACATTTATTCCAAATAATCCGATGATTCAAAGAATCACAGAATGAAATTATTCAGATTTTCTAAAACATACGCTTCAAGAAAGAAAGTTCTTTTGATACCCTCCATACAAAGAATTTGTTACTTTGGAATACAGACATACAAATAAAGAGACAGCTCGTCTCTTTATGTTAAAAATATATTCACTTCTCCAACTACAAAATTTTGATGATTTTGAAGTATTTTTTTCAGAAATTCCAAGAAAAAAGTATAATCAATATTATTTTTCTCTTGCTATTAAATGAAGTTCTCTACAAACAAGGTTACAGATTATTAAAAAAGAAATCATACTCAACCCTTCTCTTACTATCGAATTTGCTTAGGAATACTCTCTGTTCAAAAATCAGGATATATATACTTTTCTCAGAGAACAGAAGCTGGTTTTTGAGTTACTCTATAAATACCTCCTGGAACAAATATATATTTCCCATTATAAAAAACTTTTACAAAAACTTTCTCTTCTTGTTTCAACAAAACCATATTTTCAAACTCAACAAATTCATTTGTATTTGAGAGTAAAAGAGGAGAGGAAGAGATATCAGACGAAAGAGGTGAAAAGTCATATATTGGTCAAACAAATTCAAAATCTCTCAAAGAAAAATTATAAACGACTTCTAAAGTAATTTTTTGTCCATCAGTATCATACACTTCTTTTCAAAGAATTGTATAAGGAATGTTAAACGTAACATTTTCATCAAAAACCTGAGAAAGTTTTTTTGAGAGTTCAAAAGAATCAAGCTTGAGATTTTCACCTTTTAGTCACGTTTTTTGTAAAAGAGAAGAAAATTTTTGTGTAAGTTGGTCTGGAGAAGGAATATCTTCTGCATTTACAATAACAGTAGCGCTATTTTTTCTCTCTCTGTTACTTTTAATATAAAGTGCATTATCTAGAGAGTCAACTGATACAGCATATTCTGAAAAAGAAGGCGATATCTTTTTCGATTGAAATATCGTATCAGCATTTTTTCTCTCTCATCAATTTCAAACAATCTTAAAAACAACTTGATCTATAGGCTGGTTTCATCATACGTTTGTCCCCATTGGCTCTTCAGAAAGCATATCACTCATCATAAGATTCGCCATCGGAAGAGATTTAAAAAGCATCTGGGAATCTCCTCATTCTTCTCAATTTTGATTTTCTTGCAAAGAAGGAAATCAAGAACTATCTGAAGAAGAATTTCCTCAAGAAGAACCAACACGGATAAGAGGAAGAAGTCAGTTTGAAGGAGTTATTTGATTATCAGAATTTGGAGGAAAAGTCGGAACAGATACATTTGCATCTTGGTTCTGAGAAGGAGTATCTGTAGTATTTGCATTTGAAGGTATATTTGGAGGAGCAATAATGCTTTTTTGAGGTACTTCTCGTAAAGATGAGAGGAATCATACTTGTTTCGTGTCTCAAGAAGAAGGTGTACTTTGAAGAGTGTTTATTTTAGAAGTTTCTCTCTTTTTAAAATCCCCTCAAGAGGTATCTTTAATAGAAGGGATATCAAGGTCTTGTGATTCTAAAGAAGAAGCATCGGATTTAAAAGATTCTTCTTGAACTTGAGGAAGCACTGTATTGTCAGAAAGTGGGCGAATTTGAAGATGATAAAAAGAAAATACCCCATAAACTGCGAGTCCTGTCGCAAATACAGAAGAAATTATTTTAAAATTTTGCCAAAAATTATTTTGATTTTTTGAAGAAGAAAGAGAAATTTTTTGAAGAAGTTCTTTTTTAAGTCGATTTTTAAATTCAACGTCTGGAGTAATCTGAATATTTGTCTTTAAAAATACCTCAATAAATGGGATAATTTTTTCTTCTTGTTGTTTCAAAGAAGGAAAACTCTCATAAAGTTCTTCAAGAATAATCTGTATATTTTTTTTCATAATGGTATTAAAGAAGATGAACAAAAAGCAGAATACACAAAACAACGATATCAGTAGGCATTTTTTGAAGAGTCCTCGAAACAATCTTTTTACAATTATCAAGTGATTCTCCAGTAATTTCAGCTATTTCTTTAAAGGATAAATCATCCCAAAATCGCATGATACAAATTTCCTTTACTTTTTGTGGTTGAGTATCAAGAAACATACGTATCTTTTTCAGAGCATCTTTATTGTCTATATCCTGTCAAAAATCATTCTGATAAGAGACAAAATCAATAACTTCATCAACACTGGTCTCTTCTTTTCGTGTTCGAAAATAATCAATAACAGCATTGTAGGCAACTTTGTATATCCATGTTTTAAAAGAAGCTGCTCATCAAATGGTGTAAGAATCTATTTTATTAAAAACTTTAAAAAGAATTTCACTTGTTATATCCTCAGCGATTTGAGAATCTCAAACCTTTAAACAGACAAACTTGTAAATTTGATCTATATATCTATCATAGAGAAGTCAAAAAGCATCCTGATTTCATTTTTGACACTTTTCAATAATTTCGTTATCTGTTTGGGACATATGAAGGTAAAATTTTATTTGTCCCGATTATATATACGAATCTTATAAAAAAAAGTGAAAGTTATTGACAAATTTATGAAAAACATTTGATTTTGAACTCGGCAAATAAGCGGTCCTCCTTCTTATAAGCCATTAGATGATAAAATTTGAAGAAGTATCTTAGAATATGCGTATGAAAAATGAATACGTATTTTTGATACAGCGCCTATCTATTGATTTTGAAAATGAGAAAGTCTTTTATGAGATACATTTAAAAATGAGAGACAAACAATAAAAATAATTTCAAAATTCTGAATTTGATGGGATGCTTATTGAAGAACCTCTCTAGAGTGTACTCCCGATTCAGTCAAAAAAGAATTAGAAGATTCTCTCAAAAGGCTAAAAACCAATTACATAGATATATATCTCCTTCATATACCAAATCCTCATATAGAGATAGAACGTATCATAAAAACGCTCAATACATATAAAAAAACATGAGTCATAAAGTCATATGGTGTTTGTAATACTTATGAAACGCAACTAAAAGATTTTATAAATCATTCAGAATCTGAAATCGAATATATAGAAGATTTTTATAATATCGTAGAAAGAAAAGCAGAAAATCTCATTTTTCCAAATATGAAAATAAATCAGAAATTCATCGCTTACTCACCACTCTATAGATGACTCCTCACCCAGTGAACAACAAAAGAACTTCTCGAAAAAAATGAAGAAGGCATTAACAGGCTGATAAAAAATCAAAACCTTGCAGAGCTTATAAAAAAGAAAACCCTTTATAGTGAGATTGCAAATAGAAAAGGAATATCAGTAGAAAAACTTGCTCTGGATTTTCTTCTACAAAAAGAAAAAGTAGATACAGTACTTTTTTGAACAACGAAAAAAGAACATCTTGATTTCTTTCTAAGTTTAACTCAAGCTTAAAAAAGGCAAAAAGCAAACAAAAAGAGTTGAAAAGAAACAACTTTCTCACATAATCAAGAAGCTTATTTTATTTAAAAATTTTATGACTACAGAAAAAAAACAACAAAGTAATCTATTCGTACTGATGGTAGCAGGACTTATAGCATCTATTCTTCTCAATGCCATAGGAACATACTTAGTGATTATGAACATCGAATATAAAAAAGTAGGAGGAAAAGAAAACTACGATATTCTACAAAAAATGCAACTTCAACAAATACAAGGATTTGTTGAACAATATAAAAAGAACCCTGATATGGGAAACCAAAATGGGGAACAACAAGGTACTCAATGAACAGAAACTCAAGCTCCGGTAACACAACTTTCAAAAGAACAACTTACTACACTTAAAAAAGATAGTTATGTAAGTGGAGCAGAGAACGCAAAAATTTCAATTCTTGAATATTCTGATTTAGAATGTCCATACTGTAAAAAACTCTACGATAGTAAAGCTATCCAAAATGTACTCGCTGCTAATAAAGATACTGTAAATTATTCATTTAAACACTTCCCTCTTGAGTTCCATAAAAACGCACAAAAAGAGTCAGAAGCTCTTGAGTGTGCTGGAGATATCGGTGGGAAAGACGCATTTTTTGCAATGAAAGAAGCGATTTTTACAAGAACAAGAGCTGGATGAGAAGGATTTGCTCTGAGTGATTTAGCTCCTCTCGCAAAAGAGTTAAAAGTTGATGATAAAAAATTTCAAGTATGTCTTGATTCTGGAAAATATACTCAAAAAGTTATCTCAGAACAGACAAATGGAAATGCTCTCTTTGGAATCGATGGAACTCCAGGAAGCGTTATCATAAATAACGAGACTGGAAAATTTGAAGTCATTTCTTGAGCTCAAGGACAAGCAGCGTTTGAAAATGCTCTAAAAAAAGTAAGTGAATAAAAAATTAATATTCAAAAAAAAGAGCCATATGGCTCTTTTTTTTGAATTCTCTATTAATCAATAAACGTGAAAAGTTTCTCTTTTGAAAAACGAAATTTTGGTCTTGGATTTTCATCACTTGATCTATATCCAATAGGAAGAAGAACAACAGGTGAAAGGGTTTCATCAAGTCAAAGAATAGATGTGACAGCACTTGGATCAAATCATTCCATAGGACAGCTATCAATTTGGAGCTCAGCACAAGCAGCAAGAGCGAACCCTTGGGCGATATAGACTTGCTTTTTTGCCCATTCTGGAGAAGCATTTGGGAGAAATCAGGTCACCATTTGTTCGTATCAAGCAAATTGAGCTCTCACTTCAGAGTTACCACCAGAAAGTCCGTCAAAATATTCATTTTTTACATTTTCTAAATCCAGCCTCGCACAAAAAACGAGAAGATGTGAACAACTTCAAACTTGTGGTTGATTCCAAGCAACGGCTTGAATTTTATCCTTTATATCTTGATTGGTAATGACAAAAAAATGATACGCTTGAAGTCCAAAAGAAGTCGGAGTCAAACGAACCGATTCAAGAATTTTTTCAAGAGCGGCTGATTCAACTTTTTTTGCACTATCAAATTTTTTTGTTGCATATCTCCAGTTTAAATTTGAAAGAAATGTCATAGTATTTTTTTAAAAAATAAGTTGCAAAAACAAGTATAATTATATAATAAAAAAAGCAAGTATATACTTATTTGTAATATACACACTTAAAAGAAAGTATTTGACGTATGAAACAAGAAAAAGAAAAAAAATGCAGTACTATTTGTCCAATCCAAACAAGTTTAGACATAATAGGAGGAAAATGGAAATTTCTTATTATTCGGAATTTAGACCAAAAAACGCTCAGATATTCAGAGCTCAAGAAAGCACTCGTATGAATAACACATAAAATGCTCGCCCAAGAACTCAAAAGCCTTGAAAAAAATCACATAATAAGAAGAAAGGTATATCCAGTAGTCCCACCAAAAGTTGAGTACAGTCTTACACCAGAATGAACTCTTCTCATACCTATTCTCAAATCTCTTGGAGAATGGGGAGAAAAGATACGTAAGACATAACAAGTTTTTAACACAAAAGGTCTATCTAAATTTGATTTTAGGATGGTTATTGATACCATCAATTCAAAGTAATATTTGTTAATACATTTCCCCCTCTTATGAAATTTAAAGTAACAAAAAAAGCCCTCAAAGAAGCCCTTGATACAGTGAGCCATGCGACGGCTGGAATCACAACAACTCCTATCCTTGAATATATACTCATAAAAGTAAATTTTAAATCAATTACATTCGTTTCAAATAATCTTGAAATGGCGATCGAATATACTCTCAGTGAAAACATAAAGATTGAATCCGAAGGAAGTTTTTCCCTCCCAAGTAAACTTCTGATTGGATATATCAACCTCGTTGATGATGAAGAAGTAGAAGTGGAACTTCAAAAAGATGAAAGTATTCTCATAAAAACAAACTCTGGAAAAACAAAAATCAAGGGGAAACAAGCTTCTGAATTTCCTCTTATTCCAAAAGTAAAAGAAGAAATCAGCATCAAAATACCATGAGCGCTTTTGAAAAATGCGATTGAGAAAACACTTTTTTCATCTGCCGAAGGGAATATACGTCCCACTTTAGCTGGTATTTATATTCGTATAAGATGAGAAGAAGCTGTATTTGCAACAACCGATAGTTTCCGCCTAACAGAAGTAAAACAAACACTCAAGAGTGAAGATGGAAATAATTTTGAACAGATTATACCAAGTAAAACAGCATTCGAGATAAAAAATATTATCAAAGAAGACGAAACGATTAATATCGTCTCTGGAGAAAACCAAATCGGATTCTTTTTTGCGAATACAAAAGTATACTCACGCCTCCTCAACGGAAAATTTCCAGACTATACAAACTTCTTTCCGACTTCGTACAAAACAAAAGTTGAACTCAATAGAGTTGACCTCATCCAAGCTCTCAAAAAAATAAATCTTATCAGTCGTGAGAATAATTATTCTATAAAAATTAGCTTTAGTTCTGATACTGGAATTCTTCTTGAAACATCAGAAACTCAAATAGGAGAAAGTGAAGTAAGACTCACAGGAGATATCGAAGGAGAAAATAACATCATAGGAATCAATTCTACCTATTTCTTAGAAGTACTTTGAGTTATTGATTCTCCGCATATTGCTATCCAATTTGAAACAGCTCTGTCGCCGGTTCTTATCACTCCAATAAATCAAAAGAAAGAATCAAGCGAATTTAAACACATCATTATGCCTCTCAAAATATAATTATGTGACTTCCAAAATATAGAGATGAACCAGATGTGATTGACTACCATTTATCAGTGAAAGAACTAAAAATTCGCTCTATAGAAGAATGACTTCTAAAGATTGGAGTTGACCCAGATCATGTGAGAAAAATAGCACATATTATTCTTTACTATAAGACCATTAAAAGACTTCTATGAAAGATGATATAAACTGGGCCTATGTGGTATATGGTATATGAATGCTGATTCTTATACTTATGATTGTACTTTGAATATTAAAAAAGATGTCATAAATGACATCTTTTTTATTTTTTACTAACCAGATCAAGCAAATATTTTTGCAAATCATCAATTCACTCAGAGCTATGAGCTGAGACCAGCTCTATTTTTTGTCCAAAGAGAAGTTCTTCCGTATGTTTATAAGATAACTTCTTCTCTTGATTTCAAAGTTTATCAACCTTATTAAGAACCACCGTCAGAGGAATCTGAAGTTCTGTGATAAATTGAAGCATATCAATATCTGTCGGTTGTGGTCAAATTTTACAATCAAGAATCATGACGACATTCTTGATATACGCTTTTCTCTCTTCTAGATACCAACTAATGAGAGCATCAAGTTCGTCTCTTTTTTCTTTTCCCATCTTGGCGAACCCATACCCGGGCATATCGGTGAAATAATATTTATTATTCACAAAGAAAATATTGGCCGTTCTCGTTTTCCCAGGGAGAGAACTCGTATGAACAAGACCTTTTTTATTAAAAAGCGTATTCAAAAGACTCGACTTCCCAACATTTGATCTTCCAACAAATACAATTTCGTTTCTTGGATCAAAATATATTTTCTCATCACGGATACTGACAGACTTCAAAAATTCAACATTTACAATTTTCATAACCTAAAAATTTGTTTCTCAAATAAATTTAGCGTATAATAAAGAAAAACTCCTTAAAAACAAAACATATGGATACAAATACTCAAGAACTCAATATAAAAATCAGAAATAATGCGATGAGTGCCTATTTTCTCATATTTCTTTGTGTTTCATTTTTATTTGTAAAACACAATCCAAATGTTGACCATCCTTTCGTCAGAAGTCATACAAAAACGGCACTTTCTCTTCACTCTCTGATTCTTTTTATCATCGCTCTTTTTCTTTGGTTTGACCTATGAGAATGAATCTCATGGAACGATTATCATCTCAATTTTATACTTGCGTCTCTTTGACTCATCTGAACACTCTGACTGCTTCTCAAGTGAATGTATGCTGCCCATAACGGACAAGAATTTCTCGTATCAGAAATCACTCATTTCATAAAAAATGAAAAAATCCTTGATATCAATCACGATTCAAATCTCGACGAAAAAGATAAAGCTACTATTATCTTTTCATTGATTCCGTTTTTAGGATATCTCGTATATGGAAAATATTCTGACAATGCTCTCATTAAAAATATGTCACATCTCAACCTTCTCTGTACCCTTGCTGTCAGTCTTATCTATATAAGTGGGTATACCGTTGCTGCTAATTTTCTTCTCCTCCTTTGGGTGATAGGAATCGTTTTCTTTAGTGTCCAAATCGTTGTAAAATGAGAACTTCTCAGTATCGATATGACAAATATACCTTCGTTTGGAGATATATATGAAACTCTCAAGCTTGCTTTCCTCTACGTAAAAAATTATTTTTCAAAATCAGGATTTAAAAATTGGCAAACTCTCAAACAAACGAGAGAGAATAAAAGAAATTCTGAAAACGAGAAACAAGAAGAAACACTCAAAAAAGAAAAGATCATGAAAGTTCCTGAATGGCTTATTTATATACCAGTTCTTAATATAGCAACGCTTTTCAATCTCGATTCACAAAAGAAAGTACATATTTTAAACGGTCTATGAATCACGATTCTTTTTCTTTTTTCACTCTGAGTTGTTCTCTATGATTGGAACTATCTTTTCTTTTTCTTCTTTCCTATAGCATATGGGTTTGCATTTTTGGATACAAAACTCAACTATAAACTTCCTCTTTTTTATGATATTGGAAATGGAACGGCTTCTCTTTTCAAAGAGATGAAAAGTCTCCTTCAAACAGCCCATGATATAAAGAAAACACATACTCAAGTGTCACTCAAGGTAGAAGGAAAAGAGATTATAAACTCTGATGAAGAAAAAAAGTAACCACCACTCCGACCGTCTCTGTTCGCAATATAAAGTCTCCCAGTGAGACTTTTTTATATCAAAAATGAATATATTGATGGATTTCTCTCTCAGACCATCCTCACTCAGGTCAAACCAGAAGAGCAATATTTTTCATCTCCGTAAAAGTATGGAGATGGTGGGAATCATCAGCTGATGGATCAAAAAAAAGAACTTCTCAATCCACTTTATCAAGTTTTTCCGAGAATACTATACTGGGGACAAGGTTTCTCCCAGATTGTTCTACTGCCTCCTCACATATCTTTTGAAGACGTTCTTTTTTAGCTTCGGAGAGAGTAAGTTTTTGACTTCGTTCACTACGAAAAAAACAAAATTTTGAGATTCAAACTTCTACCCCCTTTTGAATAATATACTCGAGTTTTTCAAGTTTATTTGGAATCGCTTGGTACAAAGATATGTACTTATCTTGTCAAAATTTATTGATGATATTTTTTCAAAGAAGTTTTACATATTTTTTTGGTTTTATTTCAGTAATTTCATAAACATAATCCGCAGAGTTTCTCCCATCAAAAAAGATAACCTGATCTCAAATTTTATAACGTAAAACAGAAAAAAATTGATGAAGAAGTACATCATCATCAATCATAATTTCAGAACTAAATTTAATATCTTCTAAAAGAAATCTTTGCATATTTTTCTAAGCTTTTACAGGTATAAGTCACTCTGGAAGAATAATTGATTCTCTTGATTTATCTGATTTTGGAGTTTCATCTCCATCTTGTTCTCTATATATAAAAATTTTTCCTTCTCACTCTTCAGTAACTTTAAATACATTCCCTGTACGACATATATTTGCATTGATTTGTGCGATAACTTCTCGTGAAACTCACAAGCTATTATAATCAATCTCTCTTAAGTAATGTTTTTCTACAAGTTGTTGGAAATTGATAGGTTCAGAGAAACTCCCTCGAAATCAAAACGAAATTCCTGTAAAAGGTATTTTAAAATTTTTTGGTTCTATGAAATTTCAATTTACTCATAGATATACAGAAGAGATATAATGGTCACCTCTCTCTAAAAACTTTATATACTCTCATATATCTCCTCAGATTCCCTGCCTCATAAATGTATCTATTTTTGAATTTACTGCTTCTATAGTATTTCTA
>CAYUZH010000016.1:19533-20351 GCA_964449635.1 uncultured Candidatus Peribacteria bacterium
CAGCTTTTGCCTGTAAAACGACTGGTTGTTCTCAATCTTTTTCAGGAACTATAAGAGGATTAGCGATTAAATCATTTTGAAGTAATATCATATAGGACTTTAAGTATTTTTTATCTTGGCATTCCATAAAAATCTAGCCCTGAAGCGTCAACCATAGATTTTGTAAGAAAATTTTTCTTTTTCCCTTTTACAAAAAACCCTCTTGAATCGATAAGTCCCATCTCCATAAGTGTTGAAGGAGTTTTTGTTGATAGTTTCTTTTTTGGAAAATTTTGTTTATTTTCGTAGTAGTGTTTTCTTGCTTTATATGACTGGTTTTTTCTGACTTGGGGATTTTCATTTCCGATATAAACCTGGAAAGCTGCCTTTTTATTTTTTGCTTGTTTTCTCGATGCTGCTTGTTTTTTTACGATTCTCGAGGTAAGTCCGTGACTATTTGCCATAACAATTATAAGTGATAATAATTATAAAATTGGGCTTATTATAGATATGTTGAGAAAAATATCAACTTTTTGCTTGTTATTTCAGCTTATCAGTAGCGAGAATCTGATCATTGAGGTTTTTTAGTTTCTCTCCTATTTCTCTTCAACAAAGTTCTGGATATCTCTCCATAATATCATTTCCCGTATAAAACTTCTTTGTTTTTAGTATCTTTTGAAACTCGCTATAGATTCTTTGTATCTCACAAAAATCTTGTTCTTTTGCTGGAATCCTTCCTCGGTTATCAGCCTCTCCAAGCTTCAAAAGAAGTGGGAAATATGGATGCATCATCAGAGTACGAGCTTTGAGTTTTCGCATCTGAGGAATCTTGAAAAGTC
>CAYUZH010000017.1:0-16825 GCA_964449635.1 uncultured Candidatus Peribacteria bacterium
AAGGGATTTCTTCGTCTTTATTTTCTATATCTTGGGTAAATATCCTATATCCAGTGTCTGGAAAAAGGACGAGGTTTTCTATGTTTCCTTGTTCTATATTTTTCTCAAGTTCTGTATAGATAAATCCACTATCATACCCTCCAAGAAAGAGAGTTCCAATATCTGGAGAAAACGTCTTGATAGCAGCGAGTGTGCTTTCTGGAGTGGTTGCAATAGCATCGTTAATAAATGTGATTCACTGAAAAGTCCCTACTTTTTCCATACGATGAGGGAGTCCTTCAAATGTTGAAATAACTTTTTTTACAGCATCTACCGTTTTGTCTCTATTTTTTCAAGTAGCAATATAAACAACTCCAAGCACTCAAGCGATATTTTTTCTGTTGTGTTCACCAAGGAGAACGATATTTTCATCTTCAAGGACTCTTTCATCCTCTATATAAAATCAAGAATTTTTATAACTAAAATCACCATCGATTCAGAACGTTTGTGTATTTGAAGAAAGTGTTTTTACTTCATCGAAATCTCTAAACTCAAAGTTTATGAGAGCGTGTTCTGCATTTCTCAATATATTGAGTTTTGCATTCTTGTAGTTTTCAAAACCTCTGTGCCAGTCAAGGTGACAGTTGTAGATATTGTTAAATACGCTGATTGTTGTTTTTGGAATAAATCCTTCGAGCATATAACTCGACATTTCATACACTACGAAATCATACAATTCGTTTGAAAGAATATCAATTTCATCAAATACAGGATTTCAGATATTTCCGACGAGTTTTACGTTGTATCCTGCTTCTTTAAGTGAGAGGTAGATAAGAGTAGAAGTGGTTGATTTTCCTTTTGTTCCTGTTATGGCAATCACTTTTCCTGGGTAATTTTCGTAAAATATCTGTGTTTGAGAAATAAATTTGTCTTTGTACGGAGCCAGTTCATCGTTGTAAGGACAGACTCCAGGAGATTTGAAAATGATATCAAAATCAGACAATGAATCAAGATAGGAACTTCCTCAGATACAAATAACGTTTTCGTCTACTACGTTCTCGAGAGTTTCAATATTTTTATCAAGAATCGTGATATCAGTAGCTCTAATACTTTGTAAAAATCTGAGTGTAGACTTTCCTTCTCGCCCGTATCCAAGGATGGCTATTTTTTTAGTTTTAAGATTTTCTATATCCATAAAAATTTCTTTTGGTTTATATTATGAGCCTATTGTATAGAAGGACTCTGAGAATTCAAAACTTTCGTATAAGATGAAAAATTGACAAAGTACTTTAATTATTTATATTTAATTATGTTATTTAACTATTAGCTGAAAAAATGTATACTTGATGAAATCGCCCTATTATTGTGAAAATATGAACGGAATCGCTTAAAGATTTCTCGAAGTCTCAAAAAGTGGATCGTCTTATGATGGATATAAAAGTTCTTATGCAAGAACAAAGTGAGAATATCCTCTTAGTAACTTCTGGTGCTGTTGGTTTTTGAAGACAACTTTATAAATGAGTTGAAGATAAACAACTTCTTGCTGCTTTAGGATGGTGACCTCTGCTTTGAGAATATAGTAAAAAAACTCTTCCGTATGGGATTATTCCTGCCGGATTTTTAGTGACTCATGCAGATATCGAAGACTATGAAGAAAGAAGGGAAACATTTGTAAAGACAATACAATCAGCTTTTGAAAAAGGAAACATCTTACCTATTGTCAATGAAAATGATCCTCTCTCAACTGAAGAGATGCAAGCTCTTTGAAGATGAGCTGATAATGATAAAAATGCTCTGCTTCTTGCAAAGCTCTTTCATGCAAAACTTTTGGCTATTGTCACGAATACAGACGGAGTCCTTGATGAATCAAAATCACGCATAAATAGTATAGCTTCCAGTAAAATTACTCCAGAGTATATTAGTTATATTTGTGATCAAAAATCGCAATGATGAACAGGTTGAATGTCTTCGAAGCTTGATGTCGCTAGACAAGCTTGAGAATCATGAATACCTACTTATATATTTGATGGGCAATCTTCTACACTTCTTGAATATATGAGTTGTGTAAAAGAATGAACTCTTGATAGATTAATTTGATGAACGATTATTGTTCCGTAATTTTTGCTATTCTCTTTAAAAAGTTTTCTTTTCATAGCACAAAAGACTCGTGAGAGTCTTTTATTTTTTCAAGCGTAAGACTAACAGTTTTCGCATTTTTTCTTACTTCTTGAGCGATTACATCATCGATATCAATTAAAAAGAGTGTTGATACAAATATCCCTTTTGGAAATTCTCTTGGTTCATCGATGTCAATGATTTTTAAGTCTCCTCTTTTAAAAATAATTCCTAATTCTTCTCTGAGTTCACGAAGAGCGGTTTCAACTTCATCAGTGTCTTCTTCTTCCTTTGCTCCTCACCAAAAGCTTATAGCTTGGAGATGAGTATTTCTCTCAAAATACAACGTTCAAGCTTTATCTCGGAGAATGACTTGGCTTGCATATATTATCTCTTTTTGTGTTTCCATATATATACAAAGATGATAATACCTACAAATAAAAGAGTTCCTATGAGAGCTTCTTTTGAGTACTCCTGTATAAGCTCTTTATTTTCTCCAGCGATATATCAAATGGTCATAAGAATCAAGTTCCACACCCCCGCTCATATACTTGTATAGAGGAGAAACTTTGCGAGATTCATTTTAAAGATTCCTGCTGGTAGACTTATGAGTTGGCGTACAGCAGGTATAAATCTCCCAACAAAAGTGGTGATACTTCCATGTTTTTGAAAATAAATTTCTGATTTTGTATAATGTTCTTCGTTTAAAAATATGTATTTTCCGTATTTATGAACAAGTTTTTTAATAGTAGGACCTCCAAGATAGAATCAAAGGATATAGTTAATAGTAGAACCAGCAAGAGCTCAAAAAGTTCCAGCTAAAAAGGCAATTATAAAATTCATCTGTCCAATAGCAGAGAGATACCCTGCTGGAATCATCGCTACTTCACTTGGGAAAGGGATAAAACTCGATTCTATCGTCATCATGATAAAGATTCCTATGTATCACATAGTTCCTACTGTATTGACTACTAAGTCTACTAGTTCGTGCATTTTTTGTTATAAAATAGGTAAAATAGTTATTCTTCTATATTGGTATCTTTCTTTTTTGCGAGTTCTTTGTCAAAGAGTCAGAAATCTATATATTCTGTTATAAAGTCTATCATCGATGCTTTTGTTGCTACTGGATAGTAAAATTTTAATTTTGATAAATCGATAGGTTTTTGAATTTTCGAAAAATCTAGTTTTCAATCTTGGTAATATTTTTCTTCAATAATTCATCCTGAAGCAGAAGTAAAATAGAGTCATTTAGCAGGAACAAAATTTGCGTATTCAGAGTTATAATTTATATCGTACAGTCCTATTTTTTTGTTCCCATAAATTCTGAAATAGGCATCTTCAATTTTTTTATTTATTTCTTCATAATCTTTTTCTTTTTTGAGATAATAATAATTACTCACAATTTCTTCGGTAAGATTTTGAGGATTTACTTCTCAAAGTATGATGAGGTCGAGTGTATCTGGGAGGTAAGAAAGTTTATCAGAATTTACATAGTCATTCAAACGAATTCCTATTTGATCAAGAAAAAAGGCAATAGATGCTTTTTTCCCATTTATAGTAAGTTTGTATGATTTGAGTCTACATTTATAGTCGTTTTTTGAACAAAGTGATGTATCAAGGTTTAATTTGTAAACATTTGAAGCGTACATATTTATAAATTCTCCCCATTTTATGGGAGTATATGGATCTAATTTTCCTTCATCTTGTATGATATTGTATTTTGTGAGAAGTTTAAGCTTGTTTTTATATCATTCTGGTTGATTTTTAATATCAGTGAATGATATCTTTTTCTGGCTTGTGTAAATGTTTACTAGATTTGTTTCTTTTGAACCTATACTTGGTATCTCTACTATAGAACTGAGAGAATCGAGTATAAATTTTAATCCTCAAACTTTATTTTTTTTATCGACGACTTCTGTTATATCGAGGACAAAATCATCATTTTCTCATTTGAGTCAATATATTTTTATTTTACAACTTGTTTGGTTGAGTTCATTCCCTTTTTCATCAGTATAGATATTTTCATATTCAAGAGAATTTTCTGAACAATACAGATATCCTTGGTATCATCTAAAACTAATAAGAGACTTCATATCTGATGTGATATCTTTTGTTTCACTCTCAAAAAGCGAAGAAATAGTTTTTCATTTCCCACTATAGGTATCTAGTGCTGACATTTGGAATGTTATGTACTCATGGAGATTTTTATAAGGGAATATAATCGCGATTCCACTAGATTCATTTAAAACGTATGATTCTTCTGATTTGATTATTATTTCTGGAGATTTTAAACTAAATTCAAACTTCGTAGCTTGTATTCAAGTTTTGTTGAAAGGGATAGATTGCATCACTTTATCAAATTCTGTTTGGACTTTTTTTAAAGTATCTTCTTGTATATTTCAGAATTCTCAGTAAATAATAATTGCTTTTCCTCAGATATGACCAAAGAGGGTTCTTGAAATATCTGCATCTCCATTTGAAGAATCATACAGACTTACAGGACTATAAAAATCAATTCATCAAAGAGAAACTTTTTTTAGTTTTTGAGAGTCTTTATAGTAAAGTCATAGTTTCTGGAGATAATAAAAAAAATCATCTTGTTTTGTTATCGTTGGAAGGTCAACGATTCCTATAGTTATATTTTGAGGAATTTCGGCATTTCCATTGGATGGTTTAAGTACCAGAGTTTTATCTTTTATATATGAGGCGACTTCATATTTTTCTCAAAAGTTCAGTTCAAGAAGATTGTCTTTTACTTTTTTCTTTGAATTGAGTTCTTCAATCTCTTTTTTGTATGTATTGAAAAGAGAAGAGTCTTTTGTTGAGATTTTTGATGCTAGGTTTGACTCTATAAAACTTTTTGCATCTGAAAGAAGAAGAGCATATCAAAGACTTGTATCGCTTCATCAACCAATTCAAAATGTTGGTATTCAAATAAGTTTCCCATCTTTTATGAGGGCTCCTCCACTATTTCCTCATGCTATAAGGGTATCTGTTTTTAGGTAAGTAGCACCATTATATTCAGAGGTCCCACTAATAATTCATTGAGTTTTTGTTATTGTTTCTGATCAAACCCAAGGGTATCCAATTGCCTCCACTTGATCTCCAGATTTTGGGCTATACTCATAATCTGGGACGATATTTTGAAGATTTTCTATATCAACTTTACTTCAATATATATCTGTATTGTTTATTTTAAGGAGGGCAATATCTTTTTGTGTATCTCGTGCTACGAGATTTGCAGTGTAGTAGCACTTTGGTTTCTCTTTCTCGTTTTGTGAAATACATATATTGAAAAAATCGAGAACTCCTCATTTTCCATCATCGACAACGTGATTGTTAGTTACAATATATCCATCTTTGTTTATAACAGAGGCGCTTCCCCACCACATAAGTTCAAAGTATTTTCAAAAAGTGTTTTTATACGATACTATTTGTACAATAGGAGAATTTGAGCTCCCAGCAAAGGAAGGTATGAATCAAAAGCTTAAAAAGATGATTCCTGTGATAAATAATTTTTTTACCATATTTTGAAAAAATAATTAAATAAGTTTTTCCCCGTTTGATACTTTCCTTTCTGGTATAGCTAAAACAATTCAATCTTCTGAATTGAATCAGGTAAGTAGAAATTCCGACATAAAATTTCCGATTTGTTTTGGTGGAAAGTTTATGATGCCTACGATTTGTTTTCAAATCAGTTCTTCTTTTTTATATATTTTTGTAATTTGAGCGCTTGTTTTTTTTATTCCAGATAATCAAAAATCTACCCATATTTTAAAGGAAGGATTTTTTGCTTCTGGAAAATCCTGAATATCAATAATTGTACCTACTTGTATTTGTATTTTTTCAAAATCATTCCAAGTAATACTATCCATATGCTATGCAAGGTTCATACCAGTAAAATAGGCTTCAAATTCCTCTCTTGATATTTCTTCTTTTTGGAGAAGATCTTCAGAAATTTTTATATGAAGGTCTTTATGTTTTTTTATCGTCGAGAGGGCAAATTTATATGCTTTTTCAAGGTATTCTTTTACTTTTATATCGATTTTCTTTTGTGTTTCTTCTGAATAGAGGGCTCTTTCTCACTCTATTGTATGAGCTCACATATAGTTTTCTAATCCAATCTCTTCATCCATTCCGTATCTCATAATCATATTTCTGGCTATTCTTGTTGCTCTCTCTATATCGTTACTGGCTCAGGTTGTGATATTCTCAGCTCAGAAAAATACTTCTTCTGCGGCACGTCAACCAAAAAGTACCGAAAGCTCATCAATAAATTTTGCTTTTGATGTTAAAATTTCATCTTTTTCAGGCATAAACCATGTTACTCAAAGAGCTCAACCACGAGGTGTAATACTGATTTTATGAACGGGATCAGAATTTAAACAGATTTTTCAAAGAAGTGCATGCCCTACTTCATGATAGGCAGTGATACTTCTTTCCTTTTCATTCATCACGAGTGATTTTTTTCTGAGTCCCATTACGATACGTTCGAATGCTTCTTGAATTCTTTTTGAGGTAATAATTTTTTCATTATAACGAGCTGTGATTATAGCAGCTTCATTCATAATATTGTAGAGTTCGGCTCCACTAAACCCTACGGTTGATGAAGCAAGTGCTTTGAAATCAACATCACTATCTATTTTTTTATCAGCTGCGTGTATTCAGAGTATCTTTTCACGATCACTTTGATTTGGAAGATTTACAGTAATTTTACGATCAAATCTCCCTGGTCTTAAGAGGGCTTTATCAAGAACATCAACACGGTTTGTTGCCCCCATCACAATAACATTTGTTTCGTTATCAAAACCATCCATCTCTGTCAGTATTTGGTTCAAAGTTTGTTCTCTTTCATCATGTCATCCGCCAAGACCAGCTCCTCTTTTTTTCCCTATCGCATCTATCTCATCTATAAATATAATAGCAGGGGCAATTTTTTTTGCATTTGCAAAAAGGTCTCTGACTCTACTCGCTCCGACTCAAACAAACATTTCTACGAATTCACTTCCTGAAATAGAAAGAAATGGAACATCACTTTCTCATGCAACGGCTCTTGCAAGCAAAGTCTTCCCTGTTCATGGAGGTCAAACAAGAAGCATTCCTTTAGGAATTTTTGCTCCTATATCACGATATTTTTTAGGATTTTTAAGGAAGTCAACAATCTCAGCAAGTTCTTCTTTTTCTTCATCTGCTCAGGCAACGTCTTTAAAGAGAACTCTATCTTTATCTTTATCATAGAGTCTGGCTCTACTTTTTCAAAATGTCATCGCATTATTTGCCATTCCACCCATTCTTGATATGAGGAAAAGGGCAACAATAAAAAAGAGGACAAAAGCAATTATGGTTGGTATCATATTACTCCAAAAAGCTTCTCCCGTTTTATCTTTTACAATAATTTCTGTCTTTACCTCTGGATTTTTTAATCCAAGTTCTTTGAGAGAATCATTTGTTGGGAGGATGGTTATATCTCGAGGGGTCTTTTTCACTCCGTTTTCTTCAATTGTTTTTCCTGTATAGGTTGCGATTGCTTTGTTTCCATCAATTAAAATCTTTTCATAGCTTCATGAAGCGAAGTTTTTTTCAAGAATATTAAGTCAAATCTCTTTATCAATATATGTCTGAGACTGTTTAATATATGGAACCAAGAGTCAGAGTATGAGACATATTATCAAGACACCAAGTATTGGTCTGTAATTTGGTCATTTTTGTGTTGGAAGTTTAAATCATTTTGGGAGTTTCACTTTTTTCATTTTCGTATTTCATTTTTTAGAAAAATAAGGCGTGTTTATTGTATGGAGAATTATTTTTTTGCAAAGAATTGTCTTTAAAAATTAAAGTTTGTTTTAATTGATGTTTAATTGACTATTAAATATTTTATCTATAATAATTAAACTCTTAATTCAGATATTTGTTTTATGTTTTGAAAATTTTGATTATTATCGGTATTTTCTTCAAAAAAAGGTCAAAATAATTCTCCTCAATCCTTTTGAGATGCCATTCGTGACTCAGTAGTAAATGCTTTAAAAAATAGAGCATTGATTCCAACATATTCTTTTATTGAAGATGAAATTATAAACGATATAAAGCTTTTTTACCAGTTAGATATATGTGAACTCTTTGAAACTTTAAATTTTCGAGAAAATAAGTGAAAAACGCTTGAGGAACAGGAAAAAATTTTTCAAGAAAATCTTTATCATATTCTTCAAAAATATTTTCTTTCTTATGTTTTAACGTATCTTTGAATTAAGTGAAAGAAACTTGTTCCTTTAGCTTATTGTGAGAGACAAATAAATTCGCATTCTGATAATCCTAATAGTTACTCATTTCCGAACGATATTTCTAAAATTTTAAAAGATGTATACTCACTTGTTTATAATTCAAAAATTCAATCTTTTTCAAAATTTAGTATACATTCAATCTTACAAAATTTAAATGCATTTCATAGCGATATTGGTCTTATAACAAAATTTATCCAAGAAAATGCTTTATTGATTATTAAAGAGCATTGAAAAGAAGAAACATTTTACGAATCTATACTTTCTAAAGAAGACTTTTATGAACTCTCTCTTATTGGTAAATGAATTGAAAAGTCACCTTTTGATGGATCCCTTGTATGTTTTCGATATTTAAAGGTTTTTGAAAAAGCCCATTGAATGAATAATATTTTTTCTGATGAAGAGAAAATATTACTTATTAAAATATACTATCTTCAATATTTAACTACTGAAATACTTATTAGACTAAACTTTGATCAAAGTAAACAGTATTCTCAACAAATTCTTTCTCTTTTTACTCTTCTCCATACTTATATTAAAGACTTAAAAAAACTCCTCTGATCTCAAGAGAAACTCATTACTCTTCGAAAACTATACCAATTAATTTTCACTCCAGAAGAGCTTGCAAAAATTCCAAATTCTTCTTTTGAATGGTTTGAATCGTGAACACTTAAAAAAAAGCTTCTTTCTATTACAAATTATACTGCAGAGCAAAAAAGAAACTTTTGTCTCATTATCCTTGCTGTAGGAGAACATACTTCTGATAAATATAATAAAGACGTTGAATCGTATATAGACTCTTTTGTTTCTTATTTGATACAGTTTGTCATAACAAACAATCTAAAAACTCAATCAGTTGTTTCATTTTTATGAAAAATTAATCCGTATCCTCATTCTTTCTCTTTTTTATCCTATGTAATTTGTAATAATTTAGAAGAGAGAGAATTTTTAAAGTTTACTACTCGAGATGAAAGAAATATTCTTATTTCTTTTAATCCTCAAATTTTTAAAGAAATCTTTTCTTACAAAGATTTTAAAGATTTACTTTTGTTAACTGAATCTGAGAGGGAAACATATACTCTATCTGGTGAAAATATCAGTACATTTAATGATGGAAAAAAGCTTTTTACGAGGCTTAAAACAGAACATCTTCTTATTTCAGAGCTCCATCCTTCTTTTTGAGCTATTAAAAAATTTACTGAAACCTACAAATGAAAAAAAATCACAGAGGAGTTTATAAAATCTCTTTATACGCAGAACCGTGATTTAGAAATGCTTATACTTATTTGAAGTTGTTTTGCGAAGATTCAAAAAGATAGAGACTATATATACCAAGCCTATCATACTTTCTGATTCAGTGATGTATCTCATATTTTCTATGCTCACTTTTTTCTTATTCCTGATGACTATAGATTAAAAGTTTTTGAAATACTTAAAAAAATACTGATTCATTCTATACTGTTTAATAAATTTATAACACTTATTCCTTTTTTTGTTCACCATAAGGACTTTTCTGATTTATATGATATCGTTTCAGAGACTGAAAATAAAGAGGAAATTTCTGAATTTGTAGGGAATTTTCTTGCGAATATTGAACAAGAAAATTCAACAACAACACATTCTAAAGAAAAAGTATATGCTGATTTTTCTCAAATATCTTGATTAAATCCTGTACAAATTCGTTTTCTTCAAAATCGTTTTCATTGAAATGATAAAAATTCTCAAAAAGTTGTTAATATATTTTGACTCCTTACTTCTCATACTTCTAAAGATAAACTTATTGATTTTTTACGAGAAAATTCAGTTGAAGAAGTATTTTTTTATAATGTACATGCTATTCTTACCTTTTTTAAGGATTTTTGAATTAAAAACTTTGAGAAGATTGAGAAACTTTTTAGTTTTTGTTTTAAAATAGATTCGATAGAAGAAAGAATAAAATTTTTGTATGAAAGGATTCATAACTATGTTCTTTCTCTATGAGAAGAAAAAGAATTCAAAGACATTATTATGAAATTTATAAAAAATGGGGATTATTCAGTTTTGGATGAGTACTTTTTTACTTCTTCTGAATTAGATTCTCTTGAAATTCAACAAAAAATTGTTGGAAGTGTTACTCCTCTTTGAGTTTCTGAAGTGATACGAAAATTATGAAGATTATGATATACTGAAAAAAAATCACATGGGTGATGACATAGAGTTTTTACTATTAATGGTGAAAATAAAATTACTGTTCCTTTTTCAAGTAGAAATTCTCTCAATAAATTTACTTTAAAAGAAATTATTTCTAGTACTAATATCTCGTTAGAAGATTGGAATAACCTCTAAAAAGAACAAAATTTTTTGTTCTTTTTTTGTTTTTCTCTATACTCAACTTTGTTTTATTTTAGCGAAAATTTATGAAACATCTTCAAATAAATATTGAAAAATACGAAGTCGATTGAAAAGAAATTCTGAAAGATATCTCTTTCACTTTAAACGCCAGAGATAAAATAGCGCTTGTTTGACAAAATGGTGTTTGAAAAACAACCCTTTTAAAAATTCTCACTTGAGAAATCAAAGAATATACTGGGAATATTGACAATATCTGAAATCTTTCTCTTTGATATTTGGCTCAGATGAATATCGATGATACTGAAAAAACCGTCTATCAAGAATTAAAAGATTCTTTCTGGCAAATTATTCAGATGGAAAAAGAACTCAGTATCTATGAAGAAAAAATAAAGACCGATCATTCTTCTACTACTCTTGAGCTCTATACTTCCCTTCTTGACCAGTTTCACAATATTTGATGATATGATTACGAAAAAGAAATTCATGGAGTGGCGAATGGTATGAATATACTTGATTTGCTTGATAAAAAACTTGTTGAAATAAGCGGGTGACAACGTACAAAAATAGCACTTGCGAAGATACTTCTTTTAAAACCTGATATTCTTTTTTTGGATGAACCAACAAATTTTATCGATCTGACTTCTGTTGAATGGCTGGAAAACTACTTAACGACAAAGTGGATATGAGGATATGTTATTATATCACATGATAGAGAATTTCTTGATATCACCTGTCCAAAAACTTTTGAACTTCAACCCCTTCGTCAGGTAAATTTTTATCATGTTCCTTATAGTCAGTATGTAGAAGAACGTGAGAGAAAAGAAAAAAAGCTTCAAGAAGAATACGAGAGACAGGTTGAATGGATACATGATCAAGAATGACTTATTAATCGTTTTCGTGCTTGAAGTCGTGCCTGATGGGCAAAAAGTAGAGAAAAAATGCTTGATCGTCTTGATAAAGTAGAACCTCCATATATTCCAAGAAAACCAAAATTTCAGTTTCTTGATGCCCTGGAATCTGGAGAAAAAATTCTTACTTTTAAAGAGGCATTTATTTGAAGAAAAGAACCACTTTTTTATATCTCTGATATCACCTTATTTAAGTGAATGAAGGTTTGAATTGTTTGAGAAAATGGTGTTTGAAAATCAACTCTCCTCAAAACTATTTTATGAGAAATAGAACTTCTTGATGGGTATATGTCGATGGGAAAATGACTTGAAATTGCTTATTATAGTCAGCTTCATGAAGAACTTGATAAATCTAAAACGATTAAAGAAAACTTTGAAAAATTTGGATTTCATTATCCTGATAATCACTTAGCATCTATTTTAGCGCATTCTCTTTTTACATATGAAGATGTGCATAAAAAGGTTTCTGACCTTTCTGGATGACAAACAACCCGTCTTCATTTTGCGATTTTATGACAAAAGGAAACAAATTTTCTTATTCTTGATGAACCAACAAACCATCTTGATTATGATAGTCGTGAAGCTTTAGAATTTGCCCTCAAAAATTATAAATGAACCGTTCTTTTTATTTCACATGATAGATACTTTGTTAATAAAATATCTACTCATATATGGTTTGTGAGAGAATGAGAACTTTCTCTTTCGTATGGGAACTACGAAGACTATCGATTAAAAATCTAAATTGGGATTATTATGTATATTAGTCTTTTTTATGAATAGTCTCAATTAATTCTCTTTTTATAATTAAAACTTTCAGAAAAATGAGTGAAACGACTCAAAGAAAAATATGGTAAAAAAAGAAGGTAATTTACTCCCTTCTTTTTTTATTACCTACGATAGAGTTCTAATCGTACTCCTGTAAAATAGAGATCCTTTACTTTTTCTCCGTCATATCCTATATACCAGTGAAAATTACTTGGTGTTTTAAGAATTTTTGTTCTGACTCTTTGAAGTTTCCATGTCTTTCATCAAACTACTTTTGTATCAAGGGTTTCTATTGGTCCATTGATAGTATTTGTTCCATCTGTGTAAAATATTCTGTTATGAAAAAGATATCAAATACTTGGATTATGAGCGAGTACGGTTGGAAATCCCCCATCCCATGCATCTGTTACCCAGAGACTCATCCATATTTCATATCATGCTTTCAATTTTGATAAGTCATTAAAATGGACTTCGTATTCGCTTCAGGCACACTGGCCTTCACTCCATCAACCACTACAATATTGATGCACGGCATATCAACTGCTTATAGGCGTTGTCATACTGATAATAGTATTATTTGGATTACTTCATGATTCACTGGTGATTCAACTTCCATTTGTAAAATCTCCATTGGTGAGATGATTATCTCCTATTCTTGTCCATCCTCATCCATCTGTTATCATATCACAATACACGTTTGTTGGGATTAAAGGTCATTTGCCGTCTGGATCTATTGTATAATATTTATTACTTATATCTCATCATGTATCTTTGATATCTTGACAGTCAAGAGGCTGATCCCAGCTTATCTTAAAATATTTTGATAATATCGATTTGAGTCAGGAAATGGAACTTGATGATATATATTCTAAGTACCTATCTGTGTTTTGTATAGGAGTCCCAAAGTAGGCATCTTTAATAGATTTATCAATAGAAAGAAGGTTATCATAAGAGTATAATTTATCTTGAGTTCAGCTAAAAACAATAGGTTGTGTGGTATCAAAATAAAATCCTCCGTTCACATCTGTTTTTCATAAATAACTATGAGGAAGGTTCTTAAATCATGTAAATACTATTTTTTGAGATGATAGTATTTGTAACAAATCAGGATTAGATAAGTTATTTGCTATAATTGAGGGAGAAGATATGAGATAATAAATGCTATTTTTTATTGTTTGAACAATAAATCCATTATAAGTTCATACAATATAAGCTGTTTCTCAACTATTTGCATGAGCACTTGGTATAAGAGAGCTAACAACTCATTCTCCATCTGAACTTTCTGTGTTTTCTAAAATTCATCAAATTTGAAAAGCGGTATTATCAGGGGTTATAGAGTAGGTATATTCATTTCAGTATAAAGGATCATTTGGTATGTTTTTTCAAAATCATTTTAATTTTTGTGTTACCCCGCTTCAAAATACTCCTTGTCTCCAAACAACACTTCCACTATATGTTATGTTTGTAATATTATCAGGGAGTGGAAGACTTTCTCTTTCTACTTTAAAAAGATTAATATTTTTTTGAATGGTTTCATAGTCTGTTAATCTTGCAGAATCTCTACTTTTGCTTAGATTTCATGAAAAATATATATATGAAATAGTTCATAAAATAGACATTATCGTTATGATAACAATAATTTCGGTTATAGTGAATCAAAGAGTATTTCTTTTTTTATGTATCATTCTTATCTATTATTTGTAGTAAACCTCTATTTTCATATCGGTCATATAAAAATTTTTTGCAAGTCATGTTTCTGTTCATTTTCCAGCAGACCAAGAGAAGTTTGAAACATTTTTAGTTATAGGAATTCTGACTCTTTGGAGTTTCCAAGTCTTTCATCATACTACTTTTGTATCGAGTGTTTCTTTTGTTCCGTTTGTTCTGCTTGTTCCATCGGTATAATTGAGTACATTTTCAAATATATATCAAACTCATCCATTTGAGTTTTCTCACTGATTCCATGCATCAGCTACCCATGCACTTAATCTTATCTCATAATCTTTTTTGAATACACTTATATCGTTTGGTACAAGTAAATACCTAATATCTCCATAATTATTGTTTGTATTATATCAACTTACAGAATGTTGATTTAAAGCGTATCAACTTTCTACAGGGTTTTGAATAGCTACAATAGTATTCTCTCTGTTGTATATACTTTCCTTCCAGTTTGGACTATCAAATCAATTATTAAAATCTCATCGTTCTATTTGGTTATCTCCTATTCTTGTCCACCCTCCTCAACTGGTTGACATATCGCAGTATACTTCATATGAATCAGATCATCCAGCTCAATCAGAATCAACTGTATAATATCAACTCCCGGTTGATTGTCATGCGTCGAGAATTTCTTTACAATAATAGGGTTGAATTGGATTTATTCATATTTCTTCAGCAAGTATATTTTTAACATAACTTGTTCCTGTTGATGATAAAAAGTCACTATTTTTACTTGCTATAATACTTCAACTATAAATACTTCTTAAGCTTGAATCTATAAGTTTTATATTTGTATATTTTCAAAGATCTTGTGTGGCTCAAGAGTAGATGATAGGGTTTGTTATGGTAAGATTGAGTCAATTTGATTGGTATCAAGAAGTTCCTTTATAACTAGAAGGAGATCATCATAAATCAGAGTAGGAAAACTTTTTTGAAGTTGCAATTTGACTTCAGTTTGTATAGGTAATATCACTTGTAATTATAGAAGGTGCCACCAGTATATAACTATAAGATCAGGTCTTTGTATAAGCAATAAGTCAATTATAATTTCAAAATAATTTTACTTTTTCAGCAGCAGCAAAAGCTGTTTCAAAAAGAGGATTATAGGCAATAGCTTTTTCTCACTCAAATTGTGCTCATATTTGGTACTCTTTTTTATTAGCTGTAACGGAGTAAGTATAGTTTATATTGTATTTTGGGTCTTTGAAACTTCAAAATAGCTTTCATGTTATACGTACTGAATCATCTCAAAATTCTCCCTGTTTCCATAACTCGGCTCAGCTATAACTTATAACTATTCCGTTTGTCGTATCAGGATATTTTGAAGCTTTTAGGTAATAGAGTTCAACTCCTTTTTTTATATTTTCTATTTGTTCTAATCTTTTTGTATCTCTCGCTCCTGAGTTATATCACCCATAAGCTATAAAAGCGATTGTAAAAAGTACCGCTATGATAGTAACTGTTACGAGGAGTTCTGGTATAGTGAATCACTTTCTTTTCATATATAAAAAAGAGGTTATATATCTATTTTACGTGATTTCTCTATATTTTACAACTATTTCTCTTCTTTATACTCTTCTAAGAGTCAAAAGTATCCTATTTCTTTTTTTCACTGAGAGAGATACATTGTCTTTATACTTGGAGTTCCGCTTCCAAGAAGCACTTTTGTTCAAAATCTTTTTGATATCTCAATTAATATATCTCCAATCGAATATCGTGGTGAATTTTCTGACTTATAACTTCTATCATGTTCTTCATCCTGTATAATATATCCTAAATCTTTATATGGGTAAAAAAGAGCAGATCTTGTTCATACTATTATTTTTGTATCTCAAAGATAAATAGATTTCCAAATTTCATGTTTTTCTTTCTCAGTAAGGAGTGAATGTATGAGTGTTACATTTTCTCAAAAGACTTCTTTTAATCTCTCTATTATTTGGCTTGAGAGAATGATTTCTGGTATTAAAAAGAGTCATTGTTTTCATAGAGAGAGGTTTTTTTGTAATAATTGTATATAAATCTCTGTTTTTCCGCTTCCAGTAATCCCCCAGAGGAGGTTTATAGTATGAGGCGATTTGATAATTCACTCATAGACATCGTTTTGTTTTTTTGAAAGTTTTTTTGTAAACGTGTAGGTATATTCTTTTGTTTTTTGTTCAAGATAAAACTTCCCTTTTTCTATTTTCTGTTGTGAAAATTTTGAGAAAAAAAGCCCAGCACTTTTATGGATAGCTACAAAGTATTGAGAAGCAATGAAACGAATAAGGTATATTTGAAGAGGATTTAACGTCAATCAAGGAACTATTTTTGAGAGAGGTTTTAGTTTCTCAGAATCATACATAGTTTCTGTATCTCTATCTATAATGATTCAGAGAGTGCTTTTTGTTCAGAGAGGTATCTCAACAAAAGCTCCAAGAGTTGCTTCTTCTCTTAAATTCTCTGGTACCGTATACGTGAGTCCTTTATCATCAAAAGATTGGTTGAAAGGAGCTATAAGTACAAGCACAATATAGGTGTTTTAAAGTTATAAAGGAAAATTCTTAGGCACTAAAAGCTATTTTTGTATCTTCTCAAGTAAGTTTTTTTAATGTATCCATATAAAGTCCTGTATTTTTTGCAATACAACCCACATTATTTATTTTCTCATTTAAATTAATTGTTATATCTTTAAAAAATACATTATTTATATTACCGTTATTATAAACTATAACACCTACAAAATCTCCTGAA
>CAYUZH010000017.1:16835-19892 GCA_964449635.1 uncultured Candidatus Peribacteria bacterium
ATCCATATAAAGTCCTGTATTTTTTTCGAGTTCAAGACTTTTGAGGGCAAAAGAAGAGGCAAGTTTTACATTATATCACGCAGATGTTTTATTGAAAGTAGCTCACTTGAGGCTTATAATAATACTTCCCTTCATTCCTGATTCTTTGAGAAGTTGAATATAAGTATCTTTATTAAATGTGTTTGTATTTGTAGAGTTTTGTTCTTCATCTTCTTTTGGTTTTTTTTCAATATTTTCGTTTGATGTTCAAAATATATCATGAATATCTCACTCAGAGATATGATTTTTTTTCACTTCTTCTCATTTTTCTTTTTCATGGGAAGACATATTTCAGCGAGATTCTTTTTCTGGTAAAATTGCTTTTATCTCTCATCATTTCGATTTTTCAGGAGAGAGAGTATCTCAAACAGAATTTTGCTGAAGAAGTTTCAGTATACCTGTCAAAAACGTGACTTGTTCATCAAAAGAGTTTTTACTTTTAGTAAATGTTTCGTCAAGGATTTCAAGAATTTCTCTTTCCCTTTGTATATCTTTTCCTCATGTTAATCAGAGTACTATTTTATCTTTTGATGTATAAAAAAGATCTTTGAAAAAAAGGCGTAGATTCTTTCATGAATTTATAAGTTCTTCATATTCTTTTATGACAGTTGTATCTTTACTGTAGATTTTTTGGTATATTTTTTCAAGTGTTTCTTCCTCTGTTATTCAGAGATTTTCAATGATATAATCATATCAAATTTTTCATCAAATCGTCAGCTGTTCAAAGAGATTAATAGCATTTCTGAGTCCTCATTTTGCATTTTTTACGATGTAGTTGAGTGCTTTTTCTTCTACCGTTATATTTTCTTCTTGGGCTATAAAAAGCAGACGTTCTTTCACATCTTCGTCGTGTATACTTTTGAAGTCGTATCTTTGACATCGAGAGAGAATCGTTTCAGGTACTTTATGAATCTCTGTTGTTGCAAGAATAAATTTTACGTGAGATGGTGGTTCTTCGAGTATCTTGAGAAGAGCGTTAAATGCTCCTTTTGAAAGCATATGTACCTCATCTATAATATAGACTTTATAACGAGTTTGGTTTGGTGAAAATTGAGCACGTTCTATGATTTCTCGTATATTATCGACTCACGTATTACTCGCAGCATCGATTTCTATGATATCAAGAAGTTGGTTTTCTGAAAATGATTTACAGATACTACATTGGTAGCATGGTTTCGTTGTATTTCATAAACAATTCATTCCAAGAGCCAAAATACGTGCAGTACTGGTTTTTCCTGTTCCTCTTGGTCAGGTAAATAAATAAGCTCAAACAAGCTTATCATGTTCAAGAGCATTTTTGAGAGTTTTTTTAATAAACTTTTGTCATACTAGTGTTTCGAAATCACGAGGGCGGTATTTTAGGTAGAGGGACATAGAAAGAAAGGTAAAAAGTGAAAAGGAAAAAGGTAAAATATGGGAGTTTTTTTATTTTCTATTAATAATAATTTCAGATACTTCCATATTTTTTGGGAGTTCGAGTGTTTGTATCAATACTTTTGCTACATCTTCTGCCTCCATATAAGCAGATAAATCAGCCTTGATTCCAGTGGCCTTTTCAAATATTTTTGATTTGAAACCTCCTGGATTAAATCAGATTATTCTTGTTTTAGTTCATTTAAACTCTAATCGTAAATTTTCGTTTACTCACCTTAAAGACCATTTTGAAGCTCAATAGGCACATTGACTCTCATATGCTTTAAAACCTACTGTAGAAGCAACGTTTACAATATCAGCACTATTATTTTTTATTTCATTAAAAAGTCATGATACAAGTTGGATAGGAGCAAATACATTAATACGAAAAAGTTTTTCTAGTTCTTCGTAATTTATTGTATCAATTTCTTGTAAAGACATTATTCATGCACAATTTATCAACGCATCAAAATTGGTATGATTTTGTTTGATTTCTTGTATACAATTTTCTAGACTTTCTTTGAGTGTAAAATCACAAGCAATATGTGTAATAGCTATATTAGGTGTATTTCTAGATATTCAAACTACTTCTACTCCTCTCTCCAAAAGTATTTTAGCAGTTTCATATCAGAGTCACTCACTCACGCCAGTAATAATTACTTTTTTCATATTTTTTTGATTATTCGACTATTGTATTGTTTTCGATTTGAGTAAGAATTTCTTTTACGATTGTTTTATCGTGCCATTCTACTGGACCATTGTTTGTCATAAGAATGTGTTCATCTCATTTTCCAGCAACCAAAATAATATCATCTTTTTGAGCCGTTATAAGAGCTGTTCTGAGAGCTTCTTTTCTATCGGCGATTATCCAAAAATTTTCTCATTCTTTTCTTTCGATTCAAGGGAGAACATCTTTTATGATGCTTTCTGTTTTTTCGCTATAATCATCATCTTGAGTAAGAATCACAATATCTGAATATTCTGATACGATTCTTCCCATTTCAGGGCGTTTTGTTCGGTCTCTATCCCCTGTTGCTCAAAATACCGTGATGATTCTTTTTCTGCCTTGTATCTCTTTGAGTGTTGTGAGTACTTGTTCCAGTGCATCAGGAGTATGAGCATAATCAATGTATATTTTACATCATTCGTTATTTTCTACTTCTTCCATTCTTCATGGAACTCATGATATTTGTTGAACCATCGATTCAATCTCTTGTGGTTTGTAGTTTAAACTGATAAAAACTCCTACTGCCGCAAGTACATTGTATACATTGAAAAGTCCACGAAGTTTTGTCTCCAGTGTGAGGGTTGTTCATGGGATTCTTATCTGAATTTTTGTTCCGCCCAGAGTACTTTCGTAGTTTTCTATTTTGATATTAGCTTTTAAATCTCGTCCATACGTAAATACTGAATCATAGGCTTCTGCTAAAAATAAATCTTTATAATCAGAATCATAATTGATGATAGCTGTTTTTTTGATGAGTCATTTTCTACGTGAAGTTATAAGTCATTTGAACAGACGAAGTTTGGTTTGTACATATTTCTCCATCGTTTTGTGGAGATCAAGATGGTCTTGAGTAATATTGGTTAAAACAGCGATATCAT
>CAYUZH010000017.1:19902-20242 GCA_964449635.1 uncultured Candidatus Peribacteria bacterium
TCATAATTAATCCCCCAGTTTCTATTCATAAGTATTGAGTGAGAACTGGTTTCAATAATCGCATATTCACATCCTTGAGCTTTTGCATCAGAGAGAAGTTTTTGTAAAAAAAATGCATCTGGAGACGTCATCTTTGTATTATTTATATATTCTTTGTCGTTAATCATAAAATTAACAGTCGAAAACATAAATACTTTTTTTCAAGCGGATTTTAGCCCACTCGCGATGAGATTCGTTGTTGTTGTTTTGCCATTTGTTCCTGTTACTCCTATCACAATCATATCTCGACTTGGATTTTTATGAATGAGATTTGCAAGCATTCATCTGAGCTCATGATAAT
>CAYUZH010000018.1:0-312 GCA_964449635.1 uncultured Candidatus Peribacteria bacterium
ACGACTGTTCTCTGAGGAAAAATATGAATTGTATATGCAAAAACTCAAGATTCTATAGATAAACTTTGTCTCTATTTAGAAAATATTGAAAGATATAATACTGATTTTTGAAAGATTGTTGGGTATCCTAATTGTTGTTTTTTCGAAGAAGCCGTTGTGGTACATCAGGAAAAGATTGATATTATCCTCAAAACGCTTCAACAATCAAAAACCCTTTATCGGCAACTCAATTCAGTCTATAATTTTAATGGTCGTGGAGATTTAATAAAAGATATAGAAAACCAATACCATATCACTACCGATGCTTTCAGT
>CAYUZH010000018.1:322-1965 GCA_964449635.1 uncultured Candidatus Peribacteria bacterium
CAGTCTTATTAGTCATATTCCCTGTTCGTTTGATTGTCAAGAATCACTCAAAAAAGCACATATTCTTGAAGCAGTTTTTTCTCGATATGACCCTGAGTATTTATATGCTATACAAGAAAAATCTCAAAATCTATATCTCTATTTTTGACCAACAAATCGGATTGCCTTAAAACAACATGGAAATGCTTTTTCAAAAAATGATATTTATGAAGGAATTATCACTGATTCAGGATTAGAAAAAATTATTGAAAAAACATCAACGTTTTTACTCAAAAATAATATACTTTTTTGCTACTCCGAAACTTGAGATCTCTTTTCCACCTATTCTATTTGAAAAGACTGTTGGGTTATGGACTTTAGGAACTAACAAAAAACCTTTTAATGCATTTTGTTTTCTTTTAAAAATATCTATACTCCATTATATTTGCCCATTTACCAAAACGTTCTTTATGTCTCAAGAAACCTATGATGTCATTGTAATTGGAAGCGGAGCTGCTTGAATGTTTGCTTGTATCCATAGTTCCCCTACTCTTAAAAAGCTCCTTTTAGAAAAAAATAATGGGCTTGGCAAAAAAGTTCTTCTCTCTGGATGAGAACGTTGTAATGTCTCCAATATCTCTATCGATCCTGAAGAAGACTATTTTGGGAAAAATAAAAAGGCGCTTTTTTCACTATTTAAAAAGTTCTCGAACTACGATATGATTAGCTGGCTTGAAGAACGTTGAGTTCAGACTCATATCGAAGACAGAGGACGTATTATCCTCCACTCTGGAAAATCACAAGAACTTCTTGTTCTTCTCCAAAAAGAATTACAAAACTCCAATACAGAGATACAACTCAACACTCCTATCGTCGATGTAGATAAAGAAGGAGACATCTTTAAAGTTTCCTCTGAAGGAGAGGTATTTTATAGTAAAAAAGTAATTGTTTCAACGGGGGGAAAAAGTTTCGCCCAGGTAGGAACCGACGGCTGGGGGTTTCGTATGGCAGAGAAATTTTGAATCAAACTCATAGAACCGTATAAATGACTCTGCGCTCTCGTGACTCGCCAAGACCTGTCCCCGCTTTCTGGAACAACGGTTTTTTTAGAAGTACAAATATACGATGATGAGAGAGAAATTTATAGAGAGTATGGGTCTTTTCTTTTTACCCATTTTGGGATTTCTGGTCCACTTATCTTTAACGGGGTTCTCAAAATCGGAGAGGTTTTAAGGGACAAGTGAATCAACACAGATACAGAACTTGCTTATATGAGAGAACATGTACGAGTAAAACTTGTTTTCAATGAGGAACATATGACCAAAAAAATTCGTGATTTTTTTGGGTTTAAATCGGAGAAGAGTCCGGACTCTTGAGAGTCCGGACTCAACATACTCGAAACTTGGCTTGATGTCAACGATATGCGTACCTGGGCAGAAGCAAAGGTCACCGGAGGATGAATACAGCTTGATGAGCTCACCAATACGTTTGAATCAAAAAAAATCCCCTGACTGTATTTTATCGGGGAAGTTTTGGATCTCACGGGAAAAACTGGTTGATTTAATCTCCAAGTTGCCTGGAGTGAGGGGTATGTTGTTGGAAAGAGTTTAAGCTAATGCTCTCACTATTTCCTCCACTATCTCTTCTGTTTCTCTTCAAAACGT
>CAYUZH010000018.1:1975-19043 GCA_964449635.1 uncultured Candidatus Peribacteria bacterium
AATTTCGTTATCTATTTGAAGAGAGTATTTGATCGAATCCGTCTAAAATAGAAATCTGTGCATTAATAACTCTTTGATCTTGAGGAGCTATACATGAAGATTTTTCTGATGATTGTCTTTCAAAAAGTCCACAATTTCCATTGTGAGATTTTCCATCTCAGTCAATTCATGGTTTTTCCCAAAATTCGCAATCTTCTCAACATTTTATTGGCATAATTCAATACAGTTATATAATAATATTATTATCTATAAGAAAAATATAAAAATCTCTCCACATAGCTTCTTTATCTCATCAAGTTATATATTCAAATCGATAATCAAAGGACTTCCGGTAAAAATCTTTTCTCCAGAGAAGAATTTCTCTCAGAGACATTTTTCCCATTCAGACAATTCTCTCTACTTTCATATCTTGAAGTCTTGATTCGATAATTTCAACAGGAACATCTATCCATACTACGGTTCCAAGCTTTTTTAAGTAATTCATAGCTTTTTCTCGTAGTGGTTGACTTCCTGAACAAGAAAAAACAGTGTTTTCAAAGCGAAGTTTGAGTGTTTCTTGTTCTTCGTAGTCGAGGAATCATTCATCTCAAAGATCTGTTAAAATCTCTCAGACACTTGGTTTCTCTGGTTGTTCAAGAACATCATCATCAAAGTCTATAAAATCTTTCTTTAAAAATTCGGCAAGTCTTTTTCCAAGTGTTGACTTGCCACTTCCTGGCATACCAATAAGAATGAGATTATTCATAGTTACTCTTGAGAAGATAAATAGTTATCTATTGCTTGTCGTTGTAAAGTACTTAAAGAAGGAATACATATATATCCATTTTTCGAGTTATAGAAAGTTCCAGTTATTGAAAATCTATTCTGGAAGGCTTTTATAGCATGTAATAATCATGTTCACTTTTTAAATTCTAATAACTTTATCAAATCCGAAAAAGAAATTTCTTTTCATTGATTTTCAATAACATAGCGTATAAATTTCTCGTTTTTCTTAAATTTTGTTGGAATTTTTCAGGGGATATCATCACTTCATTTTGGTTTTTTCCCTTTCTGAGAAATACTGGAATCATCAATTTCTTGCTGAACAGAAAGTTTGCATTTTTTCTGAATATGTTGATGTCTTAATAATGATTGAGAAATAAAGTGACTTTCTGGCAACATTTCTATAAGTTGTTTACTTGTAAATCAAACTCCTCTATTTTCTTTTAATATATTATAAATATATTCCGAAACCAACAATTCTTTGGGTTTTTTAGCATTTCTCTTTCTTAAAGGAAAACTTTTTTTAGATGCCTCTAAATGGTAGATATATCAACCTTTCATTTTTTTTAATATCCTTCCTTTCGTAATTATAGTATTTACATACTGAATCAATAGTCTCACGGCAGAGGATTCACAAGAAAAAGCTTCTTTTAGTTCATGTTCGAAAATTTCCCTCCCTTGGTTATTGAGATCACGAAAAAAATTAAGAGCTCTCTTTTTTTGTTCGTCTTTTAATCTTATAAGAGATATTACTTTATATCAAGTATCATCTCTTATAGACAAGGTATTATTTGATCAGTTAAATCATTCTTGATCTATTTCTAAAGGGACTTTTCTATCTACGTGCATAATTATTTCCTTACATCTAAAATCTGTATTGCTTTCTGAACAGCTCTGAATATATCGTCAAAATCTCATGAAGTTTTTAAATAATGGACTCATTCTTGTGGATTACTTGCTCCCATAGCCGTGAGAGTTTTATCAAATTCATCCATACCAGGAACAATGATTCACTGATCACGAAGTTCTTTCCCAAATTGTGCTATATGAGATGTTTCAAGAAATATTGTTGGGAAATCGTTCCCAAATTCTCAATGCAAAATTGGAAAGAGTCCTGTCGCAGTATGTGGATCAACACCGTGTTTGTATCTTGAATTCATTTGTTTTATAATATCAAGACGTTCACCATCTGTCGATGTCGACGAAGTAAAAACTTCTCTCAGATTTGAAAAAGTTTTATCATCGACTTGAAATTTTCCATTTTCAGATAAATCTTTATACCACTGAGCGATTTTTTGTGAATCTCAGCCTGTAGCCCAAAAAAGTGCTCGTTCAAAATTGCTTGATTTTGCGATATCTTGACTCGGAGCATTGGTTACTTCTACATAATCCTTTCCATCTCGTTTTGGAGGTTCGTAGATACCCGTTTTAAAAAACTTGTCTAGCATATCGTTTTCATTGGTGGCTACGTTGATTTTTGCGATTGGAAGTCCCATCTCACCGGCATAGAGCCCAGCAAGCGCATCTCAAAAGTTTCCAGAAGGCACAGAGAAATTTACTTTATCTCCTGCTTTGATTTTTCCGATCTTGATCAACTGAGTATATCCACGGAAATAGTAGACAACTTGAGCGAGGATACGAGCAATATTGATAGAATTAAACGAAGTGATGTTATGATCTGCTTTGAAATCTGCAAATTGAGGAGAATTAATTTTCTTTACTACATCTTGAAGTGGGTCAAAAGGAGCATCCGCAAGAATGGTAAAAGCATTTGGATTATTGATAATACCATATGTCGCTTGTAATCTCTGAACTTCCGAAGGTCCTGAATTTGGAAGCATAAAGATAGAACGAATACTTGTCCCTTTTACTCCATGATGGGCAGCATTGATAGTATCTCCTGATGAAGCCCCAAGAACAGTAAGAGCTTTATTTTGAGTCATCGCTTGAAGAATGCGAGGCAAAAACTCAAGCGCTGCATTTTTAAATGCGAGTGTTGGTCCATATCCAAGATGAAGAGAAAAAAGATTATCCTCTCTCATTTGTTTCACTGGAGTAATGTCTGGATTATGCCATTGGTCACCATACGCTTCATCAATAATTTGCTCTAGTTCTTCTAGAGAAATCCCAAAGTCAAAATTTCTGAGGATACTAAAAGCTGTTTCTTGGTAAGTTTTTTCTGAAATCTCATTTATATCTTCCAAAGATATACGTGGGAAATAGTTATTTTTTGGTGTCCAAAGTCCCCCGGAAGTTGGTTGGCTTGTTTCAATAGCAATTTTTAAATCTACTTCTTGTGAAGTTCTCGAATCAACTACTTTTAACAACATATGATAATTTATAAGAATAAAACAAGAGTTATTTTACTTCTTTTTCCTTTTTATCAAGTAAATTAACCTTACTAAAAACTAGGTATATCCCAAGAACTCAAAATACTCAAACAAGATAATACAACAGAAGAAAGAAATCTTGTTTTTTATCATCTTTTTGTACTCATCAAAGAGACTTTTGAGAGACTTTATAGCTTGGTGTTTTTTTCGGAGTTTTTGGTTTTTTTGGCTTTTTCTTTTTTCATTTCTTTTTTTTCTTCTCAAGGCTTGCGAGTTTTTTTTGCCATTTTTTCTCGACTTCAGAGACATATTCATCCGTGAGCAACAACTTTTTTTGTCTCTCGATTTCAAAAACTTTTTTTGAAGTTTCCACGTTATAAGAGAAAGTATAATCCCCTGCTATGAGTCCGTGATCAATTTTATAAAGAAACTTCCCATCACTTCCGACTTGTATACTTATATCTTTGGCATATCCGTAAATATATACTTGAGAATCAGGAAGCGTTGTTCAAGATATTTTAAGTCCTGATTTCAGTCTCGAGAAAGAGATACGAAATGGAATTTTATTGAAATCAGTTTTTACTTTTTTTACATTTTTTAGATTTCCCTGTTTTGGAGAATTTTCTATTTGATTTGGAGTTTGCCAAACTTGAGAAAAGAATTTCTTGAGTTCTCCAAAAGAGAGAAAAGAGAGGTCAATATCTCACAAATACCCAAGCATATCTCTCTCTATTTTTTGTTCTAAGATTTGCTCTTCTTGCAATTCTTCATTTATCAATTTTGCCAACTCTTTGTCTGCCCAGAGTCAACGTTTTGCTTTTTTTGCTTCGCTTTGAGCACTTTCAAAATCAGTACTATACTTGAATGGGTACCTAAGATAGGCTCGAGCGTATCACTCTGAAATCAATTTTTTATTAATCATCTCCTCTCAGATAAAAACATAAGCAAGGAGTCGCCCATAGATATCTCTCGTATTTTCACTATCAAGTTCAAGACGTATTTCTTTGCCTTCGAGAAGTTTTTTTGTGTAGTCAGAGGCTTCCTTTCAAAAAGCCTCCACGTTCTTGTTTGGATGAACGGTTTCAGGAGTATCGACTCAGATAAGCCTGACTTTTTCTTTTTTTCCACTCGCAAGTTCTACAAGGATGGTATCACCATCGATAACATTGAGAACTCTCGCATTTTGTGTCTCTATTTCAAGGTTTTCATGAGTCAGGATATAGCCATCTGGAACTTTAAAATTCCAGGTTATCAAGTCGATTTCTTGGTCTCAAAAACGAAGTTTTGCAAAGTCAGAAGTATTTCAAAAAGTGATATCCGTGAAACTTTTATAGAACTTCTTTGACTCAAGTGGTTTGAGAAAATAATCTTCTTTAAAAACAAATTTCTTCTTGGAGTTTTCGATGATAAGTCCTTTGAGATTCACTTTTTTAAAGGACATATTTTGAATCTCGATATACTCTTTTTCATCACGCCCACTCGGATTTGGCTTAAGGCTCAAAATTCGTAAACGAGGAATTTCTCAAAGTAGAAGTATTTCCTCTTCTTCTTTGAGAAGTTTTTCATCTTTGACTTCGATATAAAAGTATTCTTCTCAGAAAGTTTTTCAATCGCTTACCTTGAGTTTTACCTGATAGTTTCCAAAAGGGTAATCAAAAGCGGGAGGGTTCTTTTTACTCGATATTTCCCCCTGACCAAACCACCACGTAAAATCGAGACTATCACGGTTTGGATCATAACTCTCTTCAGCGCTCAAATTCACACTACAACTACGTTTTGCATAACAAATCAAACGATTTCATTCAAGAATTCGTTTGGCAGAGAGTTTTCACTGGAGAGTAATTTTCACAATGGGAGCTTGATTATCAGGATCTATATACTGATTTTCGATAGAAAGTGAAAGCGTTTGAAGCAGATTATTTGTTTTACTCGAAAAAACAGAGAGTTCTATACTGTGTTTTCAAGGAAAGATTGGAAGGGCTGAAGGATTACAAGTCGTTTTTAACTCTTCTTTGACGGAGATATCTCCAAAGTTCCAAAGGCAATACTCGGTCGAAGTATGTGGGTACTTGAGGTTTATTTTACATATTTCATCCGAACAGTGTATAAGATTGCCTGTGCGTTCTCAACCTGACTGAAGAATAACATCTTTTTCTCAAGGATTTGGGACAGGAATTCATCCTCAAGCATTATCCCCACCACCTCCTCATAGAGAATGTTTCACGATAAAAATCGTTTTTTCTTGAAAATTGAGTGGATTTTCTTTTTCTTCGATACGAAAAGTAACCTGTGTTTTCCCAGCTGGGAAAGTAATGGTACTCGGATTACACTTCCCTTCTTCTCCCGTGAGAAATCAAAAATCGTTTTTACATATATATTTCGATGGAACAACTCAAGGAAATGTTTCTTCGAGATTAAAGTTTATCTTACACTCACTTTCTCTTGGGTCACAAGTAAGCGTTTCCCCGTCCCACGAAGAATTGTTTACATAACTTGGGCTTTGAAACGTAAGTTTGAGAGGAGGAATAAAGTCACTTATTACTCCAGTAAATGTATTTTCAAAACTCAAGAATGTTGTCTTTTTATTTTCAGGTTTTGTAGTTTCAAAGATAGTGAGAGAAATACTATGACTTCATGGACGAAACTTACTATAACTGGGATTACACTTTTCTTTTTCGCTCTCTGAATCAATACTGCTGCTTCAAAAATCCCAGAGACAAGAAAATGAGGAAGACGTGACTCAAGAAAAAGAAGCTTCTCAAGTCAGGTTGATACTACAATCATAGTTTGTACACTCAAGAGATCAGGAGTTATTGGATTTAAGCCCACTCTGAATCTCAATAGTGGGTACCGGTACCTCAAGTATTGGCTTTATATTAAGAATTCTTATAATCTTTTCTTTGAAGTTGTCTGGTTTATCTTTTTCCCATATTTTCAGTTTGATAGAATACTCTCACTCAGGGACAATAATGGTATTTGGATTACAAAAATCGGTCTCGGTAGAAAAGAGTGGAGAATCGATAGAACATTGAAATCTTGTTGGAATATAACCTCAAAAAGTCGGTCTTAAATCTAAGTTCAGTTTACAATCTCCTTTTGAGTGATCGCAAAGATAAGTCCCAGATGAAGTCTCAGATACATAAGAAGGACTTTGAAAATTGAGGACGATATCAGGAATAAAACTTGATTCTTGGGTACTTCAAGAAGAAGTTCAAGAATCGATACTTCACGTTGAAGTCGTTCCGGTTCATGATTCAGGAGTGGTTTGCCCACTTCAAGTATTTTGTTCAGAAGAAATTTTTGTATTATAAAACCTAAACTCTCAAGTTTTAAAATTGTTTGGATTTGATTTTTCAAAAAGTTGTAACGTTATTTTTTGTTCTCAAAAGAAAGGATAGCTCGCATAACTTGGATTACAGTCATGTATACTTCCCGTATTATCTAAAATTCCACTCCCAAAATCCCATAAACACGCATACTTTGAAGCGATATGGGAGCCTGTAAAAAGATGTTCTGCCGTGAGATTGATACTACAAGAAGCGGTCTTACATTCGTAAGTTCCAGAAGACGTAAGTTCTAAACCACTTTGGACATCAAAAGTGATATCTGGGGTTTCAAGAGGTGGGAGCGTGTTTTTGATAATGATTTGTCTTCTCATTTTATTTTCAAGATTCGATTTTTCCTGAATAGTAACGGTAACAGTAGAATCAACTCATGATGGGAATGTAATCGTATTTGGATTACATTTTTCTTCTTCTCAAGTAATAAATCAAAAATCTGTATAACAACTGTACTCAGATTCTAATATGCCTGAAAATGTATCTCGGAAATCAAAGTTTACTTTACAATCTCCTTTTAAAATATCACATTGGTATTCATCTTTTTCAATCTCTTTTTCTAATAAATAAGTCGGGTTTTGAAAAATTATCTTTATAAAAGTACTACTTTCTGCAAAAACATACGTTCACAGAAAAAGAAATATGCTTGATAAGAAACATATTTGAAGGGGGAAAAGAAGATTTTTTTTATATCTATTTCAAAAATGAAACAATATACCTTTCATATTTCTTTAATATTTTTTCTATTTCAGACTCATTTATAGAATCTACCTCATGAACAAGAGTATTTCTTGCTTTATGAAGCTTCCAAAGAGTCTCTCTATCAGGAATATTTTTTCCATTTTTTTTCAGAATTTCTCAAAAACTTCATTTATATCCAAGCGCTTTTAGTATTTGATGCATTTGGATATCCATATCTATCAGTTTCTCTCTTGGACTCTTTTTTGAACGAAGGAGTTGTTCTATTTTTCGTAAAAACATTTGTTTTTGCTCTTTTTTGAGCGCTCCCTTTTGAGAGAAAATGAAAACAAGTATGATTCCTACAACAAAAACCAAGCTAATACTAAAAAAAATAATAGCCACTTTATCTATCATATAGCATATATAAAAAATATCTCTTCATTATATTCGTGAAAAACTCATTGTAAAACAAAAAAATAAAGAGGGGTTGTAATTTTAATAAAGATTTAATATCTAAAAACTATTGTATTTTTCCTTCTTGATTTTTCTTTCTCCTTCAAGAGAGAAGAAGAATATATAATACAAATATTTTGTAAAATTAGTCCACAGTGTTTTTTTTGACATTATATTTGCAAAAACTATAATTATTTTACTTTTAATTGTATCATATATAACTATTATGAAATATTCTCTTTCAAAGAAGTGATTTACTCTTATTGAGCTTCTTGTTGTTATCACTATCATCGGTATCCTCGCTACAGGAGCTGTATCTGTATATACAAGCCAAATACAAAAAGCGAGAGATAGTACAAGAACAACTGATATAAAAGCCGTACAAGCGTGAATCGAACAATTTTATGGTGATAATGGAGAATATCCAAGTGGGGTCGCTTGATGAAAAGCATTTAGCGGGGTTGTTACTTATGTTCAGATGCCTTCAGATCCAAAATCTGGGCAATCAAGAGCATGATCTGCATTTGACTACTTTTATAACTCATCTGACGATGCAAATGCTATCCCATACCAAGAATATGAAATATCTGCTACCTACGAACAAGCAGCCAATACAACAGAGAAATCAGCAAAAGATGGAGGAGAAGATAACAACAGAATGGAACTTTGAATTAATCTAACTGATACTGGACATGATACAACAGTAACCGCTGCTATCGCTCTGAGTGTTGCAAAATTTAATTGTGTTCCTGTTTGAGGATGATCTTCAACAGCTACTTGTAGTGGGACTGCTCCAATGCTTATCAGAAAATAATAAACATATTTCATTAAAAAAGCTTTCCTATTCGGAAAGCTTTTTTAATGTTTCATCTGTCTTTTTACTATAACTCAGTGCTATAAATGGAATCTCGTACACTTGCGAAAGAATGATAGAATGTAGCCTCATAGCGATACAAATATCTATCTTTTTTTCAGTAAAATTTTTATATATTTCCTCTATATTTTCACCTCATAAAACTACTTTTTCTGATACGAAATTTTTTAAAAAATAGTAATCATTTGCTTGGTAATCAGAAGGATGGAAACTCATCGGAAGAAGCACTATTTTTTTTGCCCCTGCTTTCAAAATTGTATCAAATACATTTTTTACGAGTATCTGTTCATCTTTATTTTCACCAAGATATCACTGTCTCAAGGCAACACCAACAATTTTATCTTGCACTTTTTCTTTCTCTATACTTTGTTCTGAAAAATCTTTTGAATCGATTGTTTGAAGAGCAAAACTTTTCTTTGAAAAATTATCACCGTTATCGTAAAATACAATATCCCACATTTCCTTTGATTGTATTCATAATTCTTGCAAAAGGTTTTTTGAGGCTTCATCACGAACAAATACTTTAAAATTTTTCTCAAAAATATTTTGAATAAGCCCCCTATTGAGAGGATTTTTTATATCAATACTCATTCAGTAGAAAACCACTTTCTTCCCGAAAAGTCGAAAAATAGAAGTTCTCCATTTCCAGAGTTTGAGATTATTTTGAGAAGCTTGAAGTTCAGAATCGTAAAAAAGGCCTCCTCCTCAGATAATAATAAAATCTGCCCACAGTGTTGTCGTTATAAAGGAAATAAAATTTCGTATATTTTTGAAAATATTTTTTGGAGATTTTATTCCATAGGGAAAGTATTCAATATAAGAAATATTTTCTTTTTTGAAAAAAGGGTTTTTAGCACCATAGGTAAAAACTCGAAAATTGAAAAGTGGTTCTTTTTCACTTTTTTTAAATATTTTTGCAAGAGGAAGTGGAAATACTTTCCCCTCTTCTATCGCTTTTATTTCATTTTTTAATATAAGTTCATCACCCAGATTTTGTGCTCATACCGACGCAAAGATAGCAATTTTCACTGGATATATATATAATAGAATAATATTTTGTTCTTTTCTTTTCTCTTTTTTTGTCTTTCTCTTATTATACGTTCTAATCAAACATTGCAAGCAAAAAGCACATCGTTTTGTATCTTTTTATTTTCCTCTTATGAATCTTGTTCTCACTTGTCCTCTCGGGCTTGAAAGTCTCGCAAAAAAAGAAATCGAAATACTTGGTTATACGATAGAAGAAGTTCAAGATAAACAGATTCGTATCCAATATAGCCAAGAAGCCCTTATAAATCTGAATCTCTGGTCAAGAATTGGAAATAAAGTCTATATAGAACTCGCAAAGCAAGAAAATGTCGGAAGTTTTGATGAACTTTTTGACCTTATTTGAAGTATCCCTTGGGAGAAGTATGTAAAAGAAAACAGCTTTATCATTACCCATGCGACGAGTAAAGATTCTACTCTCACGAGTACTCCAGCAATTCAAGGAATTGCAAAAAAATCTATTATCAAAAACCTCGTCGGAGAAGATATATGGAGAGAAAATCCAGAATACCCTCTCCATATAGAAGTCGTCCTTTTAAAAAATAGCTGCCAAATCCTTCTCGATACTTCTGGTGACACTCTCAGTAAAAGATGATATCGACCAGAAAGTTGAGAAGCTCCTCTCAGAGAAAATATTGCTGCTGGAATCGTCCTCCTTTCTGGGTGGAAATTTCGAGAACCATTTCTCGATCCTTTTTGTGGAAGTGGAACTCTCTGTATAGAAGCCGCTCTTATAGCGAGAAATATAGCTCCTGGACTCGAAAGAAGTTTTGCTTTTGAAGAGTTTGAATGGATAGACAAAACTCTCATAACACAACTAAGAGAAAAAGCTCTTTCAAAACAGTATACCAATCAGTTTGTAATTACTGGAACTGATATTGATGAAGAAGTCCTTGAGAAAGCGAAAAGAAATGCTCTCAGGGCTTGAGTGAGCGATATAGTGGAGTTTGAACAAAAGAGCTTTGAAGAATGGGACAATTTTACTGGAAGTATCGTCACGAATCCTCCGTATGGACTCAGGCTTGAAAACTCAGATGTACCAACTCTTTATAAAAATATCGATATTCTTTTTAAAAGACAAGAAGTCGGAGGAGGTGTTATCACGACATTTGATTTTCAAAGTGTTTCAAAAAATAACTGGAAACTCAGAAAACTCTACAATGGTGGAGAAAAATGTAATTTTTATAAAAAAGTATTATAACACGAGAAAAAGAACTCAAATAAACATAATGAGACTTCCAAGAAGTCTATATTTAATGTGTTTCTCTTTAAAAAAAATCATTCCCCAAAAAACAGAAAAAACAGAGCTTAATCTTTTTATAGAAACGACATACAGAACTGGCATAAGGAGTAACGCTTCCATCTGAAAAAAAAGTCATATCGTTCCAATAAGCGATAAAGTAAAAAGAGGAAATACTTTTTTGCGAATTTCAAATTCCTTCTTTTTGAAGACAAGAAAGAGAAAAAATACTCCCATATTCATTCCTTTTATCGCGATAAGCCACCAAAGAGACGAACTATTTTGTACTCAAATTTTGTCATAAATATTTGATATACTCCAGAGGAAAGCAACGAAAATCATATATTGACTCCCCCTATTTGTAAAAAGTAGTTGAAATGGTTTGAGAAAAGCTTTTTCTGATTCTTTCATATGAAGAATGTATGATCACAAGACCGAAAAGAAGATTCATACATATCCATATACACTGATATATTCTCCTAAGAGGATTGGAGAAACAAAGATGAGAAATATCGGAGTAAGGCTTGAAAGTGGAGATGCGAGAGAAATATCTGTCACCTTGTACGCCTTCAGAAGAAGAATTGTTGCTGTTACATTGATAGTTCCAGAAATAATAAGTGCTTTAAAAAAATCTCATCAAACAACAGGGACTCCTGTATGAAAAACAAATGGTGCGAGAATAATAACTGAGAAGAGAGAACTCCAAAAGCCAATTTTGTATTCGTCAAAATTTCATAAATTTATCTTACTGACAATATCTTGGAGAGATTTTGTAATCGCACAGAAAAAAGAAAAGAGAACACCAATAAGAAACAAAGGAAAAAGAAAAGAGGATAAATTTTACCAAAGTATAGTATAGATTTCTTGAGAAGTATTTACAACTACAGAATTTAATATTCTATTGACAAATTACTATTTTCATTACAATAATATTGTATTATCCTCTAAAAATCATATATTATGATTGAAAAACTTGTTACTTCTACGCAATCTGAAAAACTTCTTCCTCAGATAGAAGTTGTAGAAATTAATCAATATACTATAACTGTAAAATCAGATAAGTTTCTTGCATCTCTTTTTTCTGTTTCTTCCAATGCTATCGATAACTTTTTTGCTGAAAACACGACAACTCTTTCTCAGCTTCTTGGTGGGTATTCTTCTGGTTCAGGAAAAGAAACGTGAAGTCTTACGTTCACTGCAAACTACGAAAATTCTGAAGCTGGTGTCGTTCGTCTTGAAGAAATAGTTTCTTTCGCTACGGTAAGAGACTGAAAAATCCAATATCTTTCTCGTAGAAGACCCGCTCTAGAAAATTCAAACACTCCAGGAGAAATGGATCCAGGAGTCCTCTCTCACGGAGGAATTCCACAAGCTGGCATCGTAAATGCATGGAGATATGTTGCTGATAAACTTGGAAAAAACGATAACCAACTTACTGAAGAAGAGTACACTTCTTACTTAGAAAATAATCCATTTCCTCAATGAATTCCTCTTTCTCTTGGAAAATTTATCCTTACGAATGGACACAAAGCAAGAAATCAAACGCCTCCGACATCAGGGCTGATGAATGCTCGTATTGTGCTTGTTTCTCCATCTGACTTTGATATACTCCTAACAAAAAATAATACTGAGAGTAGAAGTATTGAATATACAGTAGTAAGTCTCGGAGATAATACAACCAATTTTACACCAAAACATACCGCATTTGATGCTCTTATGAAACAAAATACTGATGAAATCATCAAACTTTGAGATGTAGTTTGAAATACGGTTGATGGACGAAAAAGTGCTGTAGAGGAAATTATCAAATCATAGTAAAAACTCTCCTTTTTTAGGAGAGTTTTTTTATAACATATGGAAGAATTTGATCAATGGTTTCATATCAAGTGGGAATATCTTTGAGTTCTCTATCAACATCATATTCTTTGTATCACATATTCACGAGAGACGATTTTATCTGATCAAAAACGGTTCTCTCAAGTTTGTTTCAAGAAGAAGATATATTTCCAGATTTTTTTGGAAGATGAACTTTTACCATATCTTTGTCTCTGAGTTCAAGGAGTATCTTCTCAGCCATCTTTTGACCAATCCCTTTGATATCGAGGAGAAATTTTTTATCTTCATTTTGAACCGCTTCAAGAAGCTTATCAGACCCATATGAGAGAAGTTGAAGAGCTACCTTCCCTCCGACTCAAGAGATTTTTACCAACTCTGTAAATACTTTCTTCTCATCAAGTGTCAAAAATCCATAGAGGCTTTGAAACCCTTCCGAAATAGAGTGATAGATAAAAAGTTGTATCTCTTCGTCAAGAGCAATTTTGGAGTAGGTGAGCTCATTGATATTGACTTCGTATCAAACTCCTGAAGAAGGGAGTATAGTAACGAGATTAAAATCAAGACTGGTAATTTTTCACTGTATAATGGCTATCATATCGAGAAATTAGATTACATATATGATAATTATAATTAGAAAGCATAAATTTCAAATTCATAATTATTTAACCTAATATTAAATTATAATATATGTTACAACATCTTTTTTTGCATTTGTCCCGTTTTGACTATACTAAGCGGGATTTTTATTTCTGTATTTTATGCTCCCTCTATGTTAGAAAATATATATAAAGCGATTTTTGGTGATTTGGATGACAAAAAAATAAAACGTTACCAAAAAATAATTGAAGCCATTCGTATTCGTGAGAAAGATTTCGAAGACTTGACTCCCGAACAAATCAAAGAAAAAACAGCTGAGTTTAAGACAAAATTTGAATGACTTCATTTTAAAAACCCTGAAGATTCAAAAAAAATCAAAGAAATCCTTGATGATATAAAAGTTGATGCCTTTGCTCTTGTAAAAACAGCTGCAAAAAGACTGGAAGGCAATACCTATGAACTTCCTTCTGGAAAACAACTCTATTGGAATATGGTTCACTATGATGTACAGCTTATCGGATGACTTGCGCTTCACGAAGGTGGGATTGCCGAGATGAAAACGGGTGAATGAAAGACTCTCGTTGCTTCACTCCCTGCGTATCTCAATGCCCTTACTTGAAATTCGGTGCATATCGTAACCGTAAATGATTATCTCGCTCGTCGTGATAGTGAAGAAATGGGCTTACTCTTCCATATGCTTGGAATGACTGTCTGAGTCGTTACCCATGAACAATCAAAATCAGTAAAAAAAGAAGCGTATAGTTGCGATATCGTCTATGCTACGAATAATGAAATGGGGTTTGACTATCTCAGAGATAATATGGTTATCAGAAAAGAAGATAAAGTTCAGTCTCCCCTCTTTTTTGCCATCATCGATGAAGTTGACTCCATCCTCGTTGACGAAGCTCGTACTCCCCTCATTATCTCTATGCCTGATAATGAACCAACAAGCAAATATATGAAATTTGCTGAACTGATTAAATATCTTGAAGACAAAGAACATTATAAAATCGATGAGAAACAAAAAGCAGCCACACTCACTGAGAGCTGAATACAAAAAATCGAAGAGCTTCTTAAAATTGATAATATCTATATTTCAGAACACTATAATGATCTCCATCATATAGAAAATGCTCTTAAGGCTCAAGCGGTGTATAAAAAGGATAAAGATTATATTGTTGCCAATGATGAAGTTCTTATCGTCGATGAACATACGGGAAGAGTTCTCGGAGGAAGACGTTATTCTGATGGACTTCATCAAGCTCTTGAAGCCAAAGAAAAGGTAGAAATTAAACAAGAATCAAAGACCCTTGCCAGTATCACGTTTCAAAACTTTTTTCGTATGTACTGGAAACTTTCTGGTATGACCGGAACTGCAAAAACAGAAGAAGAAGAGTTTTATAAAGTCTATGCACTTGATACGGTTGTTATTCCAACAAATAAACCAATTGTTCGTGATGATAGAGCTGATTTGCTCTTTAAAAACGAAAAAGGAAAGTTTGAGTACGTTGTAAAAATGGTTCGTGATCTTCATGAAAAGGGGCAACCAATTCTTGTTGGAACGGTTTCTGTTGATAAATCTGAATATCTCAGTCAAAAGCTGACAGAAGCAAATATTCCTCATAATGTACTCAATGCCAAAAATCATGCTCGTGAAGCAGAGATTGTTGCCGCAGCTGGACAAAAATGAGCGGTCACTATCGCTACCAATATGGCGGGACGTGGAACGGATATCAAACTTTGAGAGGAAGTCGCTGAACTTGGAGGGCTTTTCATCATCGGAACAGAAAAACACGAAACTCGTCGTATTGATAATCAGCTCCGTGGTCGTGCTGGACGCCAATGAGACCCTTGAGTAACACAATTTCTTGTCTCTCCAAACGACGATATCATGCGTATATTTGGAGGAGATAAACTTTTTGGTGTTTTTAATTCACCGATGTTTGCGAGCCTACCAGACGATGAACCACTCGCTGAAAGTGGAATGCTCACTCGTAAAGTAACATGAGTGCAAAAACAAGTAGAAGGGCATCATTTCGATATGCGTAAGCATGTTCTTGAATACGATGATGTCATGAACAAACATCGTGAGATTATCTACACAAGAAGAAATAAAATCCTTGAAAGTGAAAATATCCACGAAGATATTCTTGAGATGTTACAAAACCAAATACACTTACTTGTTGAATCACTTCATCTCTCTGACGAAGGACAAAACAGTAGTAACATCAAAGAAAAAATTAACGAATTTTTCGGAAAACCAGTCATTGATGATACGGTTGAAACGGATGATATCCTTGGAACTCATTCGAGGAGTAGTATGAAAGAATATCTCTCTCAAATTGCTTGAGAAGAACTTCAAAAGATTCAAATTCTTTTCACTGACCCAGAAGCATTTTTTGATATAGAGAGAAGAATTGTTCTCCAAAGTATCGATGAACTTTGGATGAAGCATATTGATTCGATGAGTCACTTGAGAGAAGAAGTTGCTTTTGAAGGATATGCTCAAAAACACCCTATCGTCGTATATAAAGAACGAGCTTTTGAAAAGTTTCAAACACTTATTGACGAAGTAGAATTCAAAACCGTCAAAGCCCTCTATTTTATAAATCCAAATATTCAAATCAGAGAAGTAGAGATAGATGAAAGTGATTTGATGATGAATAGTGATGAAATAAACGCTCTTTGAGGAACTCCTCAGATAAGACCCTCTGGAGGAAACACCAATCCACTTTTTACAGCACCAACAACTGGGAGAAATAAAATAAGAGTGTAATACATTAAAAAAGACTGAGAATATTCTCAGTCTTTTTTATGAACTAAATTTCATAATTTCATGTTCTTGTGGTCCAGTTCAGAAAAATTAAATATTAATAATACATAATTCTCTCTTCATAAAATAAGTCCCTCAAAAACGAAATTTCTCGCTCTATCAATGAAACTCCAAGTTTTATATCAATTGGATCTTCATATCTCCCAAGAGGAACTTTATTTTCAATATATTGTTTATAATTTCTTATCACTTCCTTCTCAAGAATATCAAAAGCTTCTTTTCTCATATTTAAAGATCATCCAAAAAGCTTTCAGAAAAATGCTTGAAATTCTTTCTTTCCATAAATTCCTATCATCGTTCCACTATTTTGAAACATCTGGTATATAAGACGTCTATCAGTCAGGGATGTCATATTCGTATAGAGCGCATACTCTACTTGGAGTAGAGTATCTCGTACAATAAGTCCTGCCATGCGGGCAGAGTCACCACTAGAGACAATATCTGCGGCAAGGATATTTTTCCCTTGTTCCCTTGCAAGAAGTGCTACTTTTTCTTCTAAGCTTTCTCACGTGTCAGGAATAATCGGAACTTGCATAAGGACGTAGCGAGAAAGACTTGGTTTATATCTCAATTGTCACTTTGATTTGAGTATATCAAAAACCAAACAAGGATACTTTGTATAAATCGCTTCCACTTCCATCGATTCAAACTCTGGACATCATAAAAGACAAACTCGCACAGGATTTTGAGTAAAAAGATTGATATCTGTAAGTTTTTTGAGTCCCGCACATTCAGGAGAATTGATACAATTCTCAGCCCAAACATCAGACCCAAATACTCAAAAAGTTACTTCCCTTGAAAGAAGCTTTTCGATAATTTGAGGGGTTCGCTCGTATTTAACAGTATCAGTGGGGTAAATTTGTAGAAACTGGTAAGCTTGGGTATTTTGAACTTATCTCTTTTTTGAGACGACTTTCTGCTGGAAGAAGTAAGGTATTTTGTGGTATATTTTTCATAAGTGAAAAATTAAAAAAATAAAAACTGCTATCTCAAAGTAGATAACAGTTTTTAATATTTAAAGTATATGTTTACACACATTTAAATCCTAGAAACTGGTATCTACCGTTTCTAGAATGATGA
>CAYUZH010000019.1:0-4030 GCA_964449635.1 uncultured Candidatus Peribacteria bacterium
CATTTGTAAAACCCTTATAAAAAGTCACCTTAAAAATTTAAGAAAGATTTAATATCTTCTCAACTTAAAAACAAAAAACCCTCTCGATTCTCGAGAGGGTTTTTTTATTGTATCACGAAACTTGCATCAGCATTGAGAAGAAGTTTTCCGATAAGGATATTCTTCTTTTTATCTACGAGTTTCAGAACGACTCTTCCGAAGTAGGATTCATACTCAAGCACATACTCATTTGAAGCGGTAAAGATACGTCCATCTCTGAGTATCGTAAAGAGCGGTTTCTCACGACCAAGAGTGGTATCATAGAGAACGAATGCTCCAGGATTAAATGGAACTCCATCTGGGATAACATAGTATCCATATGATTCTCTATCAAAAAAGACAAAGTTCATTCATTTTTCTACCCCATCCGACATATTGGCAACCAGTTTCACTCCGTAGTTTTTGGTAAAATTAAAGGATTGTCTATAAATTTCTTCTCCATTTCTCACCACAAGAATCTGAGGAAATATATCTTGGTTCCCTACTTTAGTCGATGGTTTTACCACCACACTATAGCTTGGATTGAGTATTTTGATACCTCCATTCGCTTCATCAATGAGAGCAACCGAAACGCCGTTTTGTGTAAGAGTGAGACCTGTCCCTGCTTTTGTAGAGAAATCATAGTTTCCTCACGTATTGGTCAAAACTTTTTGTGAATCTGATTGATCAAGGAGTTTTGAGAGAATACCATTTCTCACACGATAGATATTAACAGGTTCTTTGTAGAGAACTTCATTGATATACCCATTGAGAGTGATTCCATCTTTACTTTTGATAGTTGGAATCGGAGAGTATACTTCGAAATCGATTTCTTTATATCCAGTATTTCCATTTTTATCCGTCGCATAGATTCCTATCTTTTTGGTGAATATGTCATCATATGGACCAAAATCAACTTTTATATACGTCGTTGTTTTCAAGAGTTGCATATTTGGCATATCTCGATCATTTTTTGGATTTTTATCTCCATCACTATCTTTATCAAGATTGAAATCGATATAAAAGTCAGCGACGTTTTTAATTCCTCCATCCTCGTAAATATATGGGGTAAAATCAAAGAGACGCTTTTGGTAGACGGGCACTCGGATTTTTTCGTTGAGATTGATACGTGGAGGATTTAAATCAGCTTCTTTTTGAGGAGAAAGAAGAATTTGTTTACTGATATTTCCAAGTGTATCTCCTCTCCAAGATTGCATACGGAGATAGTAGAAATTATTTGGCAATTCAACACGAACCAAATGATTCGATGATTTTACTCAGAGATCATACACAGTATATTTCTCTGTATCTCTCATATCAAGCGCTAGTGTAGAACCATCGTAGTACGCAAGTTTTATATTCGCTGATTCTGTCAGTGTCTTTATATCTTGTCTATAAAGTTCTGTCCCTGGAAGAAGTGGCAGCCCTACAAGAGAGATAATCTCTGGTCATTCGTATATTTTTGTTCTTCCAACATCGACATACGCCTCTCCACTGATAGATACTATCTTTATCGACTGTTTAAAAGCAAGATTTGTATATTTTGAGATAAATATCGTGCTTTCTTCCGCATCTTCAGAAGTTTTATAGGTGAGAGATGCTCATGATTTTCCAGCATATATTTTCGAATTGGCATTGAGATTCACCACTTTTCACTCTTGGAGGTCAGAAGCAATATTTTTTAGCTCATTGGTTTTAACTTCATATCCAGGAAGCTGTCCAACGTAGTCAAACCAAACAAGATTATCACGAGTAGTAAATGTATCATTATCCTTTTCTATCGTTGCTTTATCAATATCAGTAAAGGCATCGATAACATGTTTTTGTATATCAGTTGGAGTATATCCATCAAAGAGAAGTGAGTAGAGTTTATCAACGATTGGATAAAATTGAAGACGGAAATTATTGATATCTTCTCTTTTTGGTCCATAAAACGAAACATTGATAAATCCATCGTTTACATCCGCTTCTTTCACTCCATTCACTGACTCGATAAAGGCAAGACTATTTCTAAAGAATCGATTGTTTGAAGGAGTAAGCACCAAAGGAGATTCTGTCACATATTGTTTTGAATCACGTTTTTCTCTGTTTTCTTTGAGATAAAGAGTATCTCCTACCATATAAAGAATATCATCATCTCCATCATTGTCAGAATCAAGATGAATTGGCTCTTCTGTCCCTTTGAGTTCGTCAAGATAGTCAAACAAGCGATAACTGACTCACTTTTCAACAACATAGAGTCATTTATAGAGATATTTATCTGCATCTGGATTGAGGGCACAAGAATTTGTCAGTGTTGAAGTATAGGCAGCATCTTCACTGGTTACTGCTGCAAGAAGTTTAGAATCCTGGGAAGCATTATTCTTTGAAGTTTTTTGGAAATTTTCATTATTATCATTCTCTGCTTCCGTAAATAAATTAATTCCAGATTCTACTCGAGCAACGATATCCTGTCCTTGTTGTTTAATAGCATCGGCTTCTGAAGTATTTCCCTCTATCAGACGATCAAGAGCTTGAAGGGTTTTTTGGTTATATGGTTCGAGTCGTGCTTGGTAGGCATCGAAATCACTTTGATTTGTAGCAGACACTTCAACAATATTTGGAACTTCTCGGGTCGCGTTAAAACGTTTTCTTTGATCACGAGTCTTTTCAATTTCTGTCGTAATGATATCCTTGAGAACTTGAAATTTCTCTTCATTATTTTTCAAAAGTTCTTGTGTGAGAGCTTCTTCTTTTGCGTAATCGTATGCTAAAGCTTCTTTCCAGACATTTTGGACAGCTTGCAAACGAGGATCGGCGGTAAATGATTTTGATGCTAAATTTTTTCATACTTCCCTCATAAATTCTTCTCCATCAACCGTAACATTTTTATTAACTTCACCATAAGAGATGAGATTTTGAAGATTTTTAACAACAAGAAGAGCAAGATTCTTTGAAAATGTATTTCCCATCGAAGTAGAATCTGTTTTTATTGTAGCAGGAGTTTTAGTAGATGGATTTACATTGATATCAATACTCGCTGGAAGTGCTTCTTCAAGATTGATATCTTTGATATTCCAATCTATTTTGTTAGCAATATTATTTGAAAAAGAGTTCAACGGAGCCATAATTTGGCGAACCATTTCAACGATAAATTCATTATCAAACTCAAGGTTTACATAAGTGGTTACTTTTATAGCATCAACAAATGGAAATGAGAATTGAGGGAGTGATATATCGATAAAATCAAGCCCAGGAATATATCCTTGACGCTCCGTAATAAATGCTATTTGATCTCAAGCTCTCCACTCTGGAACAAACGGTGATTGTTTCAAGATACACATAATCTTCGTCACCAACTTCAATATATTGAGAATTGCTTCCAAACTCGCAAAGAGTTTTGGAATTTTTGGTGGTGGTGGCAAATCTGGAAGTTTTATCGTTGGAAGACTTGGGAGATCTGGAAGTTCTGGAATCACAATTCTTGGCAGTTGAGGAAGTGCTGGAAGATTGAGATTTACATTTGGAATCGTTGGAAGTGTCAATTTTGGAAGCGATGGAAGGATAAGAGGACGAAGATTTACTTTTATATCTGGGATATAAATCGTCATACCTGCTCTTACATTATGAAGATCAAGAATAATATCTGGCCATTTTGGAAATTGGATAATAGGGATTTTCGGGATTATCATATTGATAAGCTTCATGATGAAGTACATCAAATCATGACGTTCATTTTTACACTTATGACAAGAAGCTTCAAAATCAACAAATACATCGATAAGAAGTTGCCAAGATTTTAGGATAGACTTGATAAGAATATACAGTTCGACCCATGTTTGAAAACGTTTCCCATTTTTTCCAATCCATCCTCACATAAGTTTTGAGATAGTCTCAATATTACAAAGGATTTGCTCCATCCGGGCTTCTTTTTTTCCAAGGAGATCATTAATCTTTTTTGGAAGCTGTTTATATTCTTCGAGCGTTTGGATATTTCTTTGAAGTGACGAGAGAAACTTTCTCGATTTGAGTT
>CAYUZH010000019.1:4040-12454 GCA_964449635.1 uncultured Candidatus Peribacteria bacterium
TTTACAGTATCTTGTGCTGCTGATTGTGCCGTACATGTTGCTTTCGCAGCTCCATCAGCCATACCACTACAGCTTGATTGGAGACGACTCCGTATATCCGTCACTCGATTAATTTCCTCTTGCCATTGATTCGCTGTCATATTCCAGTCAATAATGACTCTATTGAGTGTTGTTTGGTCAATCCATGGAATATTCACACTTACCGTTGCAGGTTGAAGTGCTATAAGAGGAAGGTTACTGAGGAATTGGTATACCTCATTGACTCCTGAGATACTTCTCAAACTCAATCATCTTTGTCCTCTCAGTTTTGAAATTTGTAAATCAAGATTCATACAAAGACGACTATCAGAACCATTACAATTGAGTCCAGCACGAGTTGACTGAAGAGAAGTGATACGAGAATTTGTATTTGCCTGTTTTTGTTGTTCTTTTGCTTTTCATGATTCAAAAGCTTTTCTAATATTTTGTGAAAAGTTTCCCCATCTATCATCCATGATTCCACTAAAATCTGGAAGAATAATTTGAAGCGTTGGTAAGTCAGTGAGTTTATTAACGATTTCTTCAATCTGACGAGTTACCCAGTCCATCAAAAAGTCAGGAAAGGCAGAAACTCGTTTCATTTTTACATTGACCACGTCTTGATAGTTTCCACTCGATAACGCCGCTGGATTAATATTTACCTCAAGAGACATATCATTACTTCCTCCCCCTTCAAGATTGATAAGTGGTTGGTTAAAGGGCATGACTCCATTTTGGGATTTCCCTTTTGCAACAGTTGAAAACGCTGTTCTCAGTCTCTCCTCAAGACTTGGAAGTTTCGTTCCTGTTTTTTTATAGGTGACATAATCTCGTGCAAGTGACTCTGTCAGTCCTCCCGTAGAAGAAGCTTGTTGTTTTTTATAACTAAAGTTATCTGTTGGACAGTTTCCATTATAAATTTGGTAACTTCCACTATAGGTTGGTGGTCATACCGTCGTAATATCTCCGTCTGATCCATCGTCTTTACATCCAAAAAATGGAATAGCCGCAACGACACAGTTTCCTCCTGGAACGATTGGATGAAGTCATGGAGGGTTACTAAATCCCGCTGCGATAGCTGGACCACCAAAACACATTGCCATACCCATAGCTCCTGTAATCGTTGGAGTAATAAACATACGGAAGTTATTGGTAGGAGCCCATGTTCAAAGATATCACCCAGCCGAAGGAGCTCAACAAGCAGGTCAAGGAATATATGCAAGCGGAGAAACAGGAAAAACCGTTGGAATACAACATGGAGAATGTCCACACATCATTTGAAGACCAGTGAGACCAGAAAGAACGGGAACTCACGTATTTGGAGTAAGTGGTCAAAGTGGAAATCAAAAGAGCGTTGGAGCAGACCCTGGGGCGAGTGGTGCCCAGTTAAGCGGAGAGGCAATACACGATCATCCCCCAAATCAACAAGAAAGTCCTTTGGTAATAAAATCTATCTTTTTTCAAATCGCATCAGTGATTTCATTCATCTTACTCAAGAAATCTCCATCTTCATCTTCTGTCTGGCTATCATCATAGGTGGGAGTATTATCTTCTTGATTTGGAATACCATCACTATCACTATCCTCTTCAGCTTGATTGAGTAAATCTGTAAGTTCTTGTGGATTATCATATTTGGCTGATTTATTAACTCCAACTTTGAGTTTATAATCCTCTATATCAGCAAATAAATCATCTAAATAGTCTGGAATTCCGTTCCCATTTTTATCTTCTTTCTTTGGATCAGCTTCTGTTTTTTTATTACAAACGGGTGCTTTCTGTCCTTTTAAGTAAGCTCTTTTATCAGTTGAACGGTAAATATCTACCAGTTCTCAACAATTTTGTTCGCTTGGTTTTATAATAACATCACCATAGACATCATCTCCTGCTTCTCATTGTTCAAAAAGTCCAGCCTGAATATACCCATAACGAAATGGAAGTGTTTTCACTTCATAGTTAAAGATAACTTTTTCACCTCTTGGAATCGTAAATCCGTCAACGATAAAATCGTAGCCAGCTACTTGACGAGGTTTGAGTCAAAGACTCGATTGCATCTCTTTATCTAAATCAAGAGTGAAAACTTTTTCAAGAGTCTCTATATAGGCAACATTTCTAAGAGGAGATCCTGAAGTATTGGTAAGCGTTACTTGAACATTCACAGAATCTCCTGATTTGAGGGTTCCTCCATTTAAATCACGAAATACCTTGTCTACTTTGACTCACTCTACCGAAGCAAATTCACTCTTTATGAAAGTCTTTTGAGCGGAACTTGTCTCGTACTCAGGAACTATAGCGGTTCATGAAGACGTCGTAGAATAGGGATCACCATCATAAGACACATAATCTTCATAATCCGTCAAAAAGTCAGTCAAGTCTTGTTTTGTCTGATTGACTCAGTCAGTAACATCAGTTCCACTTTGAACACTAATCCCATCTATAGCATCTTGAAGAGCATCATTGTTATAAACAATTTCTTCTCAGACTTGTTTTCAAACCTCATACGGAATACGCACGAAAATAAGATTATCAACAAAATACTCATTAATATCAGTACTGAGAGCTCATGAACTCGCCGCTATACTTTGTTGTACTTTTGCAAGGTACTTTTCATTGCTTTCTATTAGGTCACTATTATCGCCTTCTTCTGGAAGTTGATAGAGTCCATCATGGTAGACAAGTCCTTTATCGTTACGAGCTCAAGAGTTGAGATCAAGTCCATATCCATTTCCGATAAGAGACTTCGTGAATACTGGACTTTCTTTCGTTCCACCTCCATAAAATATATGAATTTGTCCACTATCGTCCAAGCTGACAATATCATCTTTCCCATCATTATCCATATCGAAACTTCGTATTTGAATGATTTTTGCATCAAGAGCAAAATTTGTGACAAGAGAATATCGACTAAAATCTTTTCATATATTATTAAAGAGGTATGGTTTTCATTCTTTATTTACAAAAAATATATCATCATATCCATCTCACGTAAAGTCTCCAGTTTCAAGAAGTGTCGATCATTTGAAATCAACCGCATAAACAAGATTTCCAAGATTTCTATAACGTTCGACCGTATCTTGGTTTTCAAGAAGAGAAATATATCCTGTCTTTTTTAAAACAATAATATCTTTTTTATTATCATTATTGTAATCCAGTGTTTTATAGGTAATAATGTCTGGATCTCTTGTAAGTACTTCTCAGATTCAAGAGTCAAAACTTCTCTCATCACTCGTTCAAGGAAGCTTCTTTTTAATCGGTTTTAGTGAAGCTACTGGATCTCCGAGGTTGATAACAGAAAATGTTTGATACTCTTTTACAGAATTTCCGATACTCTCACCATTTCCAAAAAGAAGAAGTGTTTTATTATTTCCTTGCCATCAAAGTCACGCTTCTTTGTAGAAATTTTCGTACCCACTGAGATTACTTTGAGAAAAAGCATCAAGGGTAAAATCAGAAGCAAATGGATCTTGATAGTAAATAGCAAGTGTTTTTGATTTTCCATCAAAAATTTCCCTCGTGCTATAAAGTGAAGAAGCATGATAGTAAAAAATAACGTTTTTATTCTTATCAAGAAATGTATTGAGTACTTGTTTATTACTATAAGAAGCAATTGCTGGACCGATAAATTTTACAAGAAAGGTAGCAATTGTTTTATCTCCTGTATGAACAAAGAATTGAGCATATTTTTTCCCTACTGGCTCGTAAGTCAGGTAAATATTGGCATTCTTGGTAAAAAATCCATTTTGTGAGAGAGAAAAAATATTTTGATCAAACGAATTTTTCAGTTGAAATCATCCATCAGCAAGAATAACTTTATAATTCGTATCGAGACTTCGAACGAGAACTGAAGTATTTTCAGTCGAAGGAGTACAGTCATCCATCGTATCAAGATATCATTTACATTCACCGATAAAGAGTCTGTCTGGATCAAAATTATAAGTGACTTCTCAAATATAGTTTCAAAGAGATTCATTTCAAAAATTTACTCTCAGTCTCCCTTTTACGTCGGTATCAACAGCAAAATTAATAGACTGTGTGATATCTTTTGTATCGTATACAGGAAGTATCTTTCCTTCCTGATTAATCGTAATAACATCACTATATTTATTTGGATTATTTACAAGAGAAGTAACAGCAAGGGCCCTATTATCTTTATCAAAAAGGAGAGAAGAAGCAAGATAGTCTTTTTGAGTAATATCACCATAATTAGAACCAAGAAGTGTGGTATAAAAGGCATTGTATTTTTTCCCAAGAATTTTATCTTTATTCCAAAAGTAAAATGTCTCTATTTTTCCAGCATTTTCAGAAACAGGCTCGATTCGAATAGTATTGTGAGTGGTGAAAAAAGTACTCAACTGATTTCTTAAAAGAGGATTAAGATCAATATAATCTGGAGAAGTTTGAAGGGTTTCGAGAGTAGAAAAGCGAGATTTATAGGCAGTTCCTGAAAACTCATAAAAGAATTTTCTTCAGAGATTTGTGAGTTTTCCTGAACTCATAAATCAGGCAAGCGTCAATTCTGATTTATCAAAAGGAGTTTGTCCATCAATGACAATCACATTGGCATCGAGTGTTGGTTCAACACCTATCTTAAAGTATGCGCTTCCAGGAATATCGGTTGCATTCAAAATAAATTCTCCTATTCCATCTTTTAATTGTGTAGAAGTTGTCGACGATTTTATAATATTTGCATACTGTGGAAGAATCTCAAGATTATATTTTGAAGTCGAATCAGTAAAAACGATATTTCCATACCTATCTTTTAAAATCGCACGAACTTTACTTGAGTCATTAGGAGAAGCCTCCATTTTTGATTTTGATATTTGAAGATCTATTTTTACTGGCTTTTCAGGGAGAATATCAATCGTACGTTCAACAATATTTTTAAGTCCCTCAACTTGAAATTGAAGTTTAACAGAGCGAGAAGCAACATTTTTCGTTGTGTAGGTTATTTTTCCCTCTCCATTTTTTATTTCAAAATACGATGCCTCTGACGAACCATAGGTATCAGGAATAAAAAAATAGATTCTTGAGTTAAAGTCGTCAATTTTATTTCAAGCATCATCACGAAGCGTGACATTCATTGTATATTTTCCCCCTCCTACTTTTACTGCTGGTTCGACTCTTCTCACATCAAGTTGGATTCTTGGAATCACTCGTATATCTGATGAAGTCGTAAAGAGTTTTTTCTTATTAGCATCAGAAACAGTAAATGAAAGAGTATTCTTTCAAGTATCATCCGTACTTTTTAAACGAAATGCACGGTATCATTCAACAGTTTGAAATTGAAAAGTATCTTTGCCATTTTCAAAAAATTGAAGAGAGTTATCACTTAAGCTTGCTTCGATACTGTAAGGATCTCCAAGAGCTACATTATCAAATTTATCGAGAAGAGTAAAGGCACTCGTAGAGACGGACCCACCAGATTCAACAACGGTTGATCAAAGTTGCACCTTTCACTTTACGGCATCAAGTGGAAGAAGACGAATTTTTTTTGTATAATTATTTTTAGCAGCATCCGTAAAAATAAATGTATATTCTCATGATTTTTTAAAACCATTCAGTGAAACAAAACGAGCAAATTGACTCTCTTGGAGAACATAATCTTCAGCATCTTCTCCATCAATCAAGATTTTAAGAGAGAGTGGATAGTTTATCTCCAGACGATTATTTGATTTAGAATAGTTTGAAAGTGAAAGGATCAATTTTTCTTGAGAAGTTGAGTGAGCATTTATAGATTTATAAATAGTATCTGGATCTTGTTTATTTTCATCAATCAAATAAATATTGGAGACATCCGAAACCCTGAGGGCGTCTGGAGCGGTGAGAAGAGCAGCTGTTCAAAATGAATTATCAATTTGATAACTCGTTGCAAATAGACTGTCTCCACGAACTTCTATTTTAAGAGGAATAGACGCAAGAGAAATAGTCTCTTTCCCTTTACTATCTTTTATACTGACAAGCGCTTTAAAATAGAGATTCGCATCTTTGTTTTTTACACTAAAAACATTTTGTGCTTCTCAAGAGTCAGCACGAATAGAAATATCTTTAAAATAAACATAGTTTCCAACTTCTTTTCTTGAGGCTTCTGTCTCATTTTGAGAATCATAAGCAAGAGTCGTATTGGCAGTATCAAATATTTTTTTGGAATCTTTTGGAACTTCTATTTTTACGAGTTGAAAGCGAATATCGGTACTATTATCAAATCGAATCGTATTTCAAGCAGTATCCTTTAAAACTGCTCGAATCGTTCCTGCGGTATTGTACATATATTTTGGAGCATCAGAATCAAGCTCAATACTTCCTGCCTGAAGAGAAGATTCAAGACAGTCATTGATTCCATTTTTGTTTACATCTCCATCACATTGTTCAAGAGTTTCAAGTTCTTCTTTGGTAAAAAGGCTATTTGAACATTGTCATTGCGATATAGAAATTTTAGGAGGAAGCATATCCTTCAACCGGCATATAATAGCTGGTATCCACTCCCAAATCGGTACTCCATCAGGAGGTCAACATTTAAAACGTTCTTCTTCTTTTGGTTTTTTTCCTCCAGCAGTGTTATATCAAAGAAGTGAAGTATTGAGGAGAATATTTTTAGAGAGAATAGTCGCATATGGATTTGCCGTTTTATCTTTTGGATCCAGTTTCACATACATACTTTTTGCATCTCCTGGAGCTCAAAGGTAAGCACTCTCGTACATTTTTTTGTTCTTTGGAAGTTGGATGTTGAGGTTATTTCCACCAAATTGATCACTGAGATAGTTCTCAAAAATAAACTTATATTTTGCAGAAGGAGAGTTGAGATTCACCCAATAGAGAGAAAAGACAAGAGTATCAAGATAACTAATCTTTTTTTCTTCTCCACCAAGAGAATAGACTCTCAAAGGTTTATTTTTCAAAAATGCATATAAATCAATAGGCGTATTTGGAAATTCAGAAACCTTCAGAAGCTCGTAAATAGATTTGTCATCTCATGAAAGAGAAGAAGGATCATTTGTCACTCTCACATCATTTAATCTTTTTGAGACAATATCAAGTTCAGCTTTTACTTTCAATTCATATTCACTCAATGTTGAATTCTCAGGAAGTTTAATTCTATAAAGGTATGGATAAAGAATTTTTTCATAACTTCCTTTTGATGATATAAAGTCAATATATCTATCCCTATCTATTGGAAGAGCTTCAGCAACCTTTCATTTTATCTGTTCTCCAAGTTCATCATTCGTTGGAGAGGTATGGGTCACTTGAGAAGTGATTCATTTATATTGATACACTTCTTGGTTATGATAGGTACATCAAGTAGTCTCTCATGACTCACCATTACTTGAAGGAGGAACATAGTTTGAAACTTGTTTCAGTTGCGTATTTCAAAATCGAAGAGTAGCCGTAGTACATTCTGGAAGAATCTTTTTAGAAAAGTTTTTATAGAGTGTTGAAAAATCAGTATCTCCAGCATTGAAAAGAGTATTTCTCGTATTACAAGTCCAACCAACCGCTGATGAGGGAGCAGAAGGGATTCTATATTTTAACTGACATTCTCAAGTAGATCAACCATCCGAACCACCTCATATAATTACCCACTCATTTCTTTCTGAGAGAACTAAATTTGTTTTGAGACAATTTTGAGGATGAGGAGTTAAAACACTCTCATTTACTCTCTTTGATCCATTTATATCAAAAAGGGGCACAATAGCTCATGAGAAGTTTTTTGAGTTCAAAATAAATTTCATATTTGAAATCTCGTTTTGGTTCAAATTTGCAGGACTATTTCATCCCCAGTATCCTTCGGTCTGTCAGAGATTACAAGTTGTATAGTCATTTTGGATAAGTTTGATATTATATCCTCTATTTGCTTCGACAAGAGTACCAGAGTTCGTCAAAGAACCTCTATATATACTACACTCAGAAGCATTTTGGATGCTATTTGCATTTCTTCAATAGAGGAAATTTGTATATTGAACCCCACATCCTGAAGGAGCTGTTGAAAGTGAGGTAAGTAAAGGGATTTGTCTTGCAAGACCACCCGTAACATAATTATTTACTTGTTCTTCAAGTTGATTATTTGCATTTTTGACAATTTGTTCGCTCACAAGGTCAAGAGTCGACACGAGAAGTGGGATAAAATCAGCGTTAATTTGACCAGAAACCCCATTGTATCTTCATGCATTGTAGACATATTTTCTCATCTCTCAGAGAGCCGAGTCATTGAATATTCAAAGAAATTTATTGGTCGCATTCTGAACAATATAACGAGTAGAAACATCTGAAGTCTTACTCACATCTGGTCAAGATGTGAGTTTTGTCACATCAAAGTTTGGATCAAGCTTCTTTATAAGATCCTGTATCTCCGATGTTTGCCCTCAAAGTACCTGTTTTGAGATTTTTTCAGCAAGTTCTTTTGA
>CAYUZH010000019.1:12464-13229 GCA_964449635.1 uncultured Candidatus Peribacteria bacterium
GAAAATCTATTATAAGAAATATCTTCTAAATTTTGAAGATACGCTTCATACCCATTATATTTTTGAGTACTTAAAGCATTACTCTCTCGAAATTGGTCAAAATAAAATGTATATGGTTGATAACTGTTAGGTAAAGTATCATCATTTTTTCCATCAAGAATTCCTTTTGAAGAATCAAAAAGTCCTTTTCATTCGTAAAAATCGTGATTTTTATCAAAATAGTCGAGTATATTTTGAATATCTTTTTTGTTATCTCACGAATTAGACGAGATGAATCCATGCCAGATATCTGCTTTTATAGGGTCAGTAAGTTGCGTATCTTTTTCGTAGACTCCGGTTGTATGATTGAAGATATATCCTTTACTCTCGAAATCAACATATGGAAGAATCGTTTTTGCGAAGTTATTACTCTCTGAAGCGATAGGAAGTGGAAATTTTCAAACAAGAACCGTTCAAACAAGTTTTGAATCAAAATCTGTACTCGGAACGACTGATTTGTATCAATCAAAGTACAATGATTCATTGAGTGAAGCCACTGTAAAAGGATGAGCATTTGTTGGAGTCGGAATAATAACAACTTTTGTATTTTCAAGTTGTGCCTGTATATCAGAAGCATAACGTTGAACTTTTGATTTTACCTCATTATAAATAGTGTCCTCAACAAGAATAGAAACGAGATTGTAAAAAGGCTTGTCAGCAGCAAGAGCTTTTCCTCAAAAAAGAGAAAGATAAAGTCATATAGCAATTAAATATGTCTATCGAGAC
>CAYUZH010000019.1:13239-18415 GCA_964449635.1 uncultured Candidatus Peribacteria bacterium
AAAAAGGAGTGAAAAGATAACGACCCCTGATATAATTTTTTGAAATTTAGAATACTTCATATCTTGCCAATGGCCCAATCTAGAAAATAAATAAAATGAGTTTTTAACATAATAGTTAAAAACTCATTTTTGCAAATTAATTCCTCTCTTGTTTTTGGCAATATAAAGGGAAAATAGACATATTATAGGTGAGACTTATTTTTGTCTATCTTTGAGAAAAGTGCATCAAACAAAGATTTTATTGATATTTTCTCCCACCATTCTAGTCAAAAAAAGGGGATATTCGTCAGAAAGAGGAGACAAAAAAATCATTTGACATAACATAAAATATTTTTCTAAATTATATGAGATTTTCCTTTTCCCAAGCGAGTACTCTTTCTAGGTGAGAAACTGATATTTTTGTATCAATTTTCTGTCACTTAAAATCAATCCATATTTTTGTATCTCACGGTTTTTCATTTTCCAGAAACTCTTTTAAATCAAGAAGAAGTTGTTTTGAGGTGGTGAGTGGGATAAAAATAATATATTCTCTCTCCCCATCTTGGTACTCAGAAGAAATAATTTCATCAACCAGATGAATATTACCCTCTGTGTCTTGTTGTCCATATTCATAAGAAGGTTCCATTTTGGAATTTTGCTCGTAAGTAAGAGCATCTTCAGGGAGAACATCTCCATCTCATTCAGGTGAGAGAGAAGGTGATGTTTCAGAAATGTCTACTTTGTCTACTGCTAAATGTACTACCTCTTTTCTCCTTTTTTCTCAGTTAACAAGGTTTTTTTCTTTCGCTTGTTCTCTAATCTGAGTCAAAAGAAGAATTCTCATCTTGCGAGCAATGATAGTTTTTCTTCCGTATTGAGGGTCAACTTGAGTCATTCCATCTTCCATAAGAATTACTTTTCAAATTTGTATATCATTTGCGTACGTAAGATAATCTCTATCGTAGATAGTAACTTCAAAATCGAAGTCAAAAGACTCACATTCTATAAACATCATATTTTCCCCTCACTTCGTCAAAATCTTTCGAAAGTTTCGTATAACTCCTATACACTTGCACCCCTGCCTCAATCACTCTAAAAACTTTTTCTTTTGTTCCTCTGTTTGAAGTTTCTCAAACTGGGCTTTAAGGGTTTCCATAGGAATTTTGAGAGACTGAACTCAAGAAGTACGTGCATTTATATAAGGTTTTAATCCATCGAGAGGATGTCCTGAAACCATAAATCCAAGAACTTCTGCCTCGTAAAAAAGAATCTGTTCAAAAGGAAGTTTTTTCGCTGAAATAAGATGAAGTCATTCATCTTGTCATCCTCCCATATCAAAAAGCCCGATTTGAGAAGTTTCCTTCTTTTGATCTTTTTGACGAGAAAATCGAATCATATTATCAACATTTTCCAAAAGGGTACTTCTCTCTCCTAAATCATCGAGACTTCACGATTTAATAAGAGATTCCAAAGCTTTTTTATTCATAACTTCTTTTCAGACAAGCGTCATAAATTCATCAAGAGAAGCAAATGGCTTTCATTGAAGTTCTTTTCTTGCTTCAAGAATCTTATCAATAGGGCCATCTCACAGTCATTTAATAGCCTTTAGTCAAAAACGAATCTGAGAATCGTTTATATACGTAAAATGTTTGAGAGAAGCATTGACGGAAGGAGGAAGAAGTTCTATTCATTTTAAACGGACTTCATCAACTTCTAAAGCAATTCTTTCCGTATCTTCTTCATCACTCGTCATCAAACTCGTCAGAAATTCTGTCGGATAATACGCTTTTAAAAAGGCCGTTTCATAAGCAATAAAGGCATAACAAGCCGCATGAGATTTATTGAAAGAGTAATCTGCTGCCGGCATAATCATCTTTTCATAGATATAATCCGATGTCTCTGGTTTATATCATCGAAACGAAGCTGCCTTTGTAATAAATTCACCCTTTATCTTCTCGACCACATCCTTTTTTTTCTTTCAAACTCAACGACGAAGCATATCTGCTTCTGCGAGGGAAAATCAGGCCATTGCCTGTACAAGACGCATCAGTTGTTCTTGATAAACAGAGATTCCATAGGTTATGTCCATAAAGGGACCAAGGTCTTCAAAAAGTTTTTTTCTTTCATCTGCTACCACTTCTTTTCCGTATTTTTTCTCTACTACTTTCTCAAGTTCTTCATACATATACTCTACTTTTTCTTTTCCATATTTTCTATCTATATAGTATTGGATAAATTGCATCGGACCAGGACGATAGAGTGATACCATCGCAATAATATCATTGATATCGGTCGGTTTGAGTGATTTTAACCACGTTCTCATACCATCGGATTCAAATTGAAAAACTCACGTCGTATCTCCAAGAGCAAAAACGTCAAATACTTTCTGATCATCAAGAGGGATATCAAGAATATCTATTTTAATACCTTTAACTGCTTCTATAATCTCAAGAGTTCTCTGGATAATAGTAAGGTTCCTCAGTCAAAGAAAGTCCATTTTTAAAAGTCCTATATCCTCAAGCGGTTTCGCATCATATTGAGTTACTGTGACACTTTGATCTTTTGGTGGATGCTGAAGAGCAGTAAAATGCCTCATATCTTCTGGAGCAATGATAACGGCACACGCATGAACTCAGATTTGACGAACGTTTCACTCTATTTTAAGAGCATCGTCAATAATAGTTGCAAACTTTTGACTGGATTGATACAGATTTTTAAACTCAGGTGAGGTTTCTAAAGCTCCTGCAAGTTTTGTTCCTGGTTTCTCAGGAATAAATTTTGCTACCTCATTCATCTCAGCAAAAGGGATTCATCGTACACGTCAAACATCTTTAAAGGCAGCACGAGCTGCAAAGGTACCAAATGTACATATTTGAGCTACCCTTTCTTCACCATATCTTTGACGACAATAATCAACGACTCTATCACGTCCATCGTCACTAAAATCCGTATCGATATCAGGCATCGAAACTCTGGCTGGATTCAAAAAACGCTCAAAGAGCAAATCAAATGTGAGTGGGTCTATATCGGTAATTCAAGTCAGGTAAGCAAGAAGCGCTCATGCTGCCGATCCTCTTCATGGTCCAACAGGAATATTATTCTTTCTTGCCCAGTTAATATAATCAGAAACTATCAAAAAGTAGGCATCAAACCCCATCTCGTGAACAACGAAAAGCTCATATTCAAGACGATCAATTTTAAGTTGGATGTTAGTATCAAGCTGAGATAATAGTTCTTTTTTCTTTGAAGTATAGAAGTTTGGAGATATAAGCCTCAGTTCATCAGGCTCCGTTTCTTGAAGAGTTTTTGTAAGTCAAACAGCTTCTTTCTTCTTTATATACTCAAATATATCTTCCTGAGAGAAGTTTGATTTATATCGCCAATTCATCCCCTGAAAACAAAGATATCTCAAAAAAAACTCGTCACTATGAAGTGATTGAAGTCAGGCTTCTTGAATTTCTTGGTTTTTATATATCTCAAAAAGCTCTTTATCTTCTCAAAGCAACTCAAATTTTGGCATCAAAGAACTCCCTGTTTTGATTTTAATAGAGACTTGCTTTGCAATATGAAGGGTATTTTCGAGACTACTTGGGAGGTATCCAAAAAGCTGTTGCATCTCTTCTTCCGACAAAAAAGAATAATCTCCTGAGAGAAGAGATGGTCTATCAGGATTATCAACTTGATGTCCCGTTCAAAGACACATAATTACATCCTGAGTGTTCTTATCTTCTTTTTTTATATAGTATGAGTTGTTTGCGGCAACCACAGGGACTTCAAAAGCTTTATGAATATCAATAAGACGAGACGTTACCAAATCTTGTTTTGGAATATCGCTGTGAGAAAGGAGTTCAAGATAATAGTTCTCTTTTCAAAAAATAGATTGATAGACTTGAATTCTTTCAACCACTTCTTTATCAGATTTTCCAGTGAGAATACAATACGATATTTCAGAAGAAATGGGCCCGGAAATACACACGATATCTTCAGAAAATTGTTTCAAGATATCAAATGAAACAATAGGAATTCCCGAATTTACACCATAAAGTTGTCCATACGTAACAATTTCAATCAGGTTTTTATATCCAAGATTTGATTTCGCAAGGAGGACGAGTTTATGGTGACGAACTCCAGGAAGCGTCGACTCTGTATAAATCTCTGCTCCAATAATAGGAGTGATGTTATAATCGCGTGCGTATTTATAGAGTTCGAAAGCTCCGTGAAGATTTCCAGTATCTGTCAAAGCAACCGCACTCATACCAAGCTCTGCAGCTCTTTTGATATAGCTACTCGGTTTTGGAAGTCATTCAAGAATCGAATAATGGCTATGAGTATGCAAATGAACGAAAGACATAGAAAAATTTACAAACTAGAAATCAAAAGCATTGTAGTGAAAAATCGAGGGAAGAAAAAACAAAAGATAAAAACCACGTGCAAAAGTTGTGAAAATTTGCGGGAAATTATTTTATATGATACGATAAAAGAGAATTTATTCATAATAATAAAATTATGGGAGAAAAATGACCTTCATCAATAAGTGATATTTTGAAGAGAGAGGAAAAAGAAGGGAGACTTATACGTTGACCTTATACATGAGAACCGTGAGAAACTATTAAATGACCTGCAAAAAAATGAGAAAAATGAAAAACTATACCTCTTGTTGAAACTCTTCAAGATCAAAGGGACTCTAAAACAGAACGAATTATCGCAGAAATGGCAGATAAATTTAGTAACTTAGGAGTTACTCTTACATCAGAAAGAAATCTAGAAGGAAAATACGAAATTTCTCTTTCAAAAAATAAAATATGAATACGTATTCCGATACCAGAAACAGAATCAGAAGGAGTAAAACTTTCGACAGAAGACTTTCTTAATATCCTCTATACAGGAATCGAATCAAAAGGAAATGCCTTTAAAAATCAAGAAACCGACCTTATGACAAAATGAGTCCGTGCTCTTGCTTGGAATGAAGAAGATTAAAAAAAACTTCCGTTTAGTATTACTCTTCAAAATGGACAAATTATTTCTTTTTGAATGGGAAAATATACAACAGAAGCTGACAAAAAAAGAAAAGAAGAACTTATAAAATACGGAAGAGGCCTTGAGGATATTTGTAAAAAATTATCGTCTTAAAACAGAAAAATAAAAATCCCTCATAAACGAGGGATTTTTATTTTTCAAAAGCTTTTCATATAATTAT
>CAYUZH010000020.1:0-18369 GCA_964449635.1 uncultured Candidatus Peribacteria bacterium
TTTTTTACATCATACTCTCCCTCTATCCACTTGACCCCCTCAATTTCGCAAACTTTGATAAAAGCTTCGAGACGTTTATCATACTCCGCTTTCGGCTGGATGTTTGGATCATACCAAAAACAGGTAACTTCATAATCACGTTTGAGATCCATAATTGGAACCGTTGCGTCAGGACCACAACATACATGGAGAAGGAGCTTTGGCTTCAACTCAAGCACTGCTTTTATGGGTTTATAGCTAGTTCTATGAATTCCTGTTACTTTTACGGGACTTTTGAGTGCCGCTTGGTGTTTTTTTGTTCCATATCCAGCATGGAGGTTAAATCCATAATCTGGATACAAAGTAGCATACTGTTTCATGAGTTTATCTCGAAATACTTTTGCGATAATACTCGCCGCTCCTATTTCAAGAACTTTTGCATCTCATCATACGATAAAAATAGGCTTTCTCTTCAGTTCATCAAATACATAGTTATCTTTTCCATCAATAAGAACCGATTCGATTTGTCACTCGGGAATTTTTCTATTTATCTCAATGATGGCACGACGCATCGCTTCTCTATTAGCTTGGCGAATATTTATTTCATCAATAAGGAAATTATCAACGACTCATAGTCCAAAAAAAAGAGAAGGAGTCTCTCATATGGAAAGTTCTACGATTTGTTTATAAATGTACTCCCTCTTTTGAGAAGAAAGTTTTTTGGAATCATTGATTATTTGGAGAAGTTCTTGTGGAGGAAGATTCTGAGGATGAAATGCAAGAGCACACGCAACAACAGGTCAAGCCCATGGACCACGACCTGCTTCATCAATTCAAATTTTATATTTACCCTGTGCCATAAAAATATGATTATATTTGAGAAAGTATAAAAAAAAGAGGAAAGTTTCAAAATAAAAACTGACAATTGTCAGTTTTTATTTTTCAAGTGCTTTTGCAATAATTTTAGCAGCCTCTCATCTCGTCATATCTGTATTTGGTTTAAAGAGAAGTCCATATGGAGTTGCCTGTCAATTTACAAGTCAGAGAGATTTTGCTTTATTTACATATTTTTTCATCCATCATTCCTTAATATCTATGAATGAAGTAGAAACTTCTTCGTTTAAGTTAGGATAGAGCATTTTAATAAGAAATTTTACTGCTTCTATACGAGTGATAGTCGCATCTGGACGAAATGTTTTATCATTATATCAAGAGGTAATAGAAAGTTCGTATCATTTAAGAGCAATATTTGACTTCCAATCTCATGGAATCAAATCAACGAAAATACTAATATCAATTGAAGGTTGTGAATATTCTATATTTTGTGATTTCAAAATCATTTTCAAAAATTCTGCACGAGTAATAAAACTCTCTGGCTCGAAAAGGTTATCATTTTTTGCGATAACTCAAAGAGAAGTGAGCTCTTCAACGTATGGTTTTGAAAAATGGTCTTGTATGTCAATAAATCCGGTACTATAGGGTGCAGGAGTAAAAGAAAGTTCTTTTATATCGTTAGAAGATAATAATAACAAAGAATTTATAGGAGAAGGGATAGTAGGAGTGGTAGAAGAAACATACCCCTCAGAGACAGCAGGGAAAGGAAGCAATGATCAAGTTTGTAAAATAGTTCAAGGAGAAAGAGGAAGTAAAACTCAAGTTTGTGATATAGTTCAAGTATAAAGAGGAGAAGTAGGAATCGTTGCTCCTGTTAAAATCGGCACTATAGGAGGAGGAATTGGGAGAGTAGAAGATTCCACTTTAATATTAAGCTTGTTTGAAGATACTGCGTATTCTGTATTATTTGCATTATCTCTTACTCGAAAGCAAATATATTTTCAATTACTTCCAGTTCCTGTTATTTGAAAAGAACTTCAAGAAACAAAAGAAGTATTATACGAAGAAAGGGATTGACAATCTTGTGTATCTGAGAGAGCATATTTTAAGTCAAGACCAGAATCTGATGAATTATCCATAACATTTGCCTGAATAAAATCAAAACTTATAGCTTCTGGTTGTACATCATCAAGTATCATAATACTTGGAGTGCTTGTTTTTATAGCGATATTTCCATTCGTAGATATATTCGTAGTAGGAAGCGAAAAGTTAAATGCTTCTAAAAGAAGAAAGTTTTTTAAAAATCAGCTAATGGATTTTACATTAAGAGTTGGTGTTGAGTCGAAAAATATTTCTGAGTCTCCTATAGTAAATTTTCAAGATATCTCTTTACCAGATATATTTTCAAGAGTAAGTACCCTATTATTTGTGAGAGTAAGAGTTATATTACCATCCATCAAGTCGTCATCAGATCTTAAAGTAATACCGACTTCTTTTCAAATTCAATATGTTCAAGGAGCCAGATTAGAAGTAATACTTACAACCGAAGGAGAGGTGCTATCAGAAGGCATCTGAATAAGGTTCAATGGATATGAAGCAACTAAGAAATAATTTATCTTTCAACCTAAATCTTCTACTTTTAAACAATAGTACTTTCCATTCAGTTTCATTTCATCCTTGGTCGCTAAAGAGTCTTCTACAAGAAAATAAATTGAATTATTGGTATAAGAGAAATAACTTTCTCATTTACTACAAAATGGTTCTGGAGTAGACGGGCCATTTGATTCTGTCCAAAGCTTTGCAAGCCCTATTTGAATCGTCTCTGGTTTATAAAAACCTCACGATAAATCAAACTGTATAGGATCAACTTTAACAGGAGTACTACTAATACCATCTTTTATATATTTTGAATCGAGAATAGGGTCTACAAAAGAAAAAACAGAGCTAACAAGAGAAAGGAGGAACGAAAAAATAAAGAAAAGAAAAATATTTTTTTTCATTTTTATTATCTTAAAAGAGATAAAACATACATTCATTGTAGAAGAAAAAAAGATGAGGGCAAAAAAAGATGAAAGATTTTTATTGACTTATACATACGATAATCTAAAAAGAGAAAAAAAATGAAATGGGTTACCCATTTCATTTTGCTTTCATAGAATCAAATATTTTTTGAAGGGCGATAATATATCATCAAGCTCGGAGAAAAGTAGAGTACTTTTTCGAAGTATCGTAAACACTTTTTGCTGCATCAATAATCTTCTCTTTGAGAAGTCTATTCACTTCTTCTTCTTTCCAGTAATAATTATACGTATTTTGAACTTGCTCAAAATAACTTACAATAACTCAACCAGAGTTTGCAAGAATATCAGGAATAACAACAATATTTTTTTCAAATAAGATTGTATCTGCTTCGCTCGTTGTTGGACCATTGGCAAGCTCTAAAACATAACGAGCTTGTATTTGTGAAGCATTTTCAATGGTGATTTGATTTTCAAGCGCTGCTGGAATAAGAATATCACAAGGTTGAAGCAAGATATCTTTTTCTGACATATATTGTCATTTTCAGTATCCATTCACTGATTTTTTCTCTTTTTTCAAAGAAGAAATTTGCTCTATATCAATTCATTCAATATCGTAAATAGCTCACTTGGAATCAGCTATTCAGACAATCAATGCTCATAAACCTTTCAAAAGTCGAGCAACGATAAGCCCCGCATTTCCAGCTCATTGAATAATAATTTTCTTTCAAGAAATATTTTCTCCAAAAAGGCTCAAAATAGTTTCAAGAACATAAACTCCTCCTTGAGCAGTAGCACTTCATCTTCAAGCACTTCATCAAATAACAAGAGGTTTTCAAGTAAAAGCTCCTGGAGAATACTTTCAAACGAGTTGTGAATATTCATCAACCATCCATCCCATTATTTTAGGATTTGTATTCACATCTGGAGCCGGAACATCTTGATCTGGTCAAATATATTTATACAGTTCCCTCACGTATCATCGAGCCAATCTCTCAAGTTCTGATTCAGAGAGAGTTGAAGGATTTACAATAATTCATCATTTTCATCAACCAAGAGGAATATTAGCAACCGCACATTTAAAGCTCATCCACAGAGAAAGAGCCATTACTTCATCTTTGTTTACATCTTGGTGGAAGCGAATTCCTCATTTAAAAGGACCTCTTGCGTCATTATGTTGACTTCGATATCAAGTAAACATCTTTATATCTCCATTATCCATTTTTACAGGAATATTGATTTCAATTATTCTTTTCGGAAGAGAAAGAATCGTAAAAAGATTATTATTATGTCATTCTGAATCAAAAAGATGAAGAGCAAATTGCATTTGTCTCAAGGCATTTTGATAGGCACTTTGTTGATATTCTCACAAATTCATAGCCATTTTTTTAAAGATATAAAAACAAATTCTTATTATAAGAATCGAAAGAAAGAAACAAGAGAGAATATTATTTTATACTCGCTTTTAAAATACTTTTAAAAACGAAGTTCATATCATTCAATATGTTCAATTTTATTACCAATAAAAGTAATAACATCAAATCGTATCATTTCTTCATTAATATTATACTTTTGAATATAAGACAGAATAGTTTTATAAATCTTTTTTTGCTTCGAAAAAGTAATCGATTCAAGTGGATGAAAAGAAGAAAAAGCATCTCTATATTTCACTTCAAAAAAAATAGTTAAATCATTCTTGGATGCCACTATATCAACTTCTCAAATACGTCAAAATTTATAGTTTGTTGTGATAATTTGATATCATTTTAGCTTCAAATATTCGATTGCTTGAATCTCTCATTTATCTCAAATTTTTTTCATACTATATAACTTTTGAAAGAATATTTTTTGTAATACTTTCAGGAGAAAGGATCTTTCAGTTTTCAATACATTCAATCACCTCCCATCAATATACAGATGCCAAGAAAAGAGCAGATTCATAAGCTTTTTTTTGATGAATGGTATCTTTTTCATTGATATCTTTATTCCCCTCTTTTATGTATTGTCTTTGATTCTTCTTTTCAATAAGTCAATTTGATATGTTTGGTGGAACATTGAGAAAAATGGTAGTATCTGGTTTAGGAATTCCACAAATAGTATATTCTATATGATAAATCCACTCTAAAAATGTACATACTTGTTGAGAATCAGGAGAAATTGAATACTGCTGACATATTTTCGCAGTTTGATGAATCATATTTGAACTTACATATCTATTTGAAAGAACGTAATCATATGTAACTACATCGTTCTTTAATTCTTCAGAAGCATCAAATCGGTCAAGAGCAAAAAAAAGTGAGATAAGTTCAGAAGAAATATCTTTTTTGTACTCTCCATTGAGAAATTTTTTCACAAAAAAAGAAGAAGGTTCTTCATACCTTGGAAAATCAAAAAGTTTTACCGTTTTTCCAAGCTGTTCAAGCTTATTTTTTAACAGAGAAATTTGTGTAGTTTTCCCACTTCCATCTATTCATTCGATAACAAAAAACATATATTGCGATTAAAGCTAGATAGAAAATATTGTACGAATAATATAAAAGAAGCAACAAAAAAATAAGAAGGTACGAATACAAAAAAGTATGAAGGCAGACTTTTAATTTTTTACTTTTCTCTTTTAATTTTTTACGTATAATAATCATAGATTTTTACATACATAATTACATATTTTGTCTCTCGCACAAGAACTTGAAAATAGTATCGACATTGTCGAACTCGTTTGAAAATATGCGAAACTCAAAAAAGCAGGGGTAAACTATAAAACGAACTGTCCATTTCCAGGACATAACGAAAAAACCCCAAGTTTTGTCGTGAGCCCAGTGAAACAAATCGCTTATTGTTTTTGATGTCATAGATGAGGATGACCATTAAAATTTTTGATGGATATAGAAAATAGAGATTTTAAAGAAGCTATGGTGCTTCTCTGAGAAATAACAGGAAAAAAAGTTGAATTCAGCGAGAAGTCAAAAGAAGAACGTGAACAAGAAAAAAGTATTTACCAACTTTTTAAGGATGCTACCTACTACTACCACAAAACACTTTCAGAAAATAAAGAAGTCCTTGATTATCTCTTAAAGAGAGGTATAACACTTGAAGATATAAAAACATTCCAAATCGGGTATTCAGATTCAGCCAGTGGGTTGTATAGATTTTTGAGAGAAAGAGGATTCAATGATAAAATACTCGATGAATCTCAGATTTTTACAAACTTTGATGGAAGAAGAGATAAATTTTTTTGAAGGATTATGTTCCCTCTTCAAACGTTAAGAGGAGAAACGGTAGCATTCGCAGGAAGAATTATACACTCTTGAGAACCAAAATATATCAACTCTCCAACAACTTCTGTGTATGATAAATCAAGTATTCTCTATGGACTTTTTCAAGGGAAAAAAGAAGTCATAGAAAATGATTTTGTCATCATTTGTGAGTGATATATGGACACAATAGCGCTTCAAAGAGCAGGGTTCAAAAATACCGTTTGCGTAAGTGGGACTGCTCTCACAGAAAAACAAATTGATATTCTCAAACGTCTCACGAAAAAATTTTATCTCTGTTTTGATAACGATAAAGCGTGAGAAAATGCAACAAAACTCTCGCTTGAGCTTCTCAAAAATAAATGAGTAGAAGTACGTATTATCTCAATGAGTGGATGAAAAGATCCTGATGAAATTATTAAATCTTGAGAAGACTTTAGACAGTATATTGATAAGGCCGTTTCCCCAATGGCATTTACTATAAAAAGAACTGCCACAGATTCAACCAGTATAGAAGATAAGAGAAAGGTGCTAAAAGAAGTTCTCCCTATCATAAAAAGCTATTCCGATCAGATAGAGAGAGATATGTATATAAAGGAAATATCAGAAATCCTGAACATAAGAGCAGAAATTATTTATGACGAGTTCAATAGAGTTCGTTTATGAAGTGAAGAATCTTCATACGAAATAAAAGGAATTCAGTATGCAAGCCAAGAATATGCAATGGCTTATATACTCAGCGACTCAAAAAATAAAGATATTATTCAAAAATATATCATTTTCCCAGAGCATATCCAAGAGGATTTTAAAAAGATTTTAGAAAACCCTGAAAATATTGACCTTTTCCCTCTTGAAAAAAAAGAAAAAATTCGAGGACTTTCTCTGAAGTTAGAAGAGGAAAATAGTGGTGTAACTGATGAAAAAAACGAAGAGATTTTAAAAAAAACAGCAGAAAAAATAAATCAAGAAATATACAGACTTCAATATACTGAATTAAAAAGTAAACTCGCCATAGATAAAGATGCTGCTATGAAACTTATAGAGCTTATCAATACAGGAAAAAAATTTGGAATCAAATAAAAGAACTTGGAGGGGAAATTTATACTTGATAAATATTTTTTTTTCTTATAATAATTTGGCTTAAACATCATATAAGAATTTCCATCACTTCTTTTATAAAAATTTAAAATTACAAAATATAAAAGATATGGAATATATATCTGAAAATCCTCCCTTCTGTTTTTGATTTTAATTCCTCTAATATTTATCATATTATGGCTTCACACGAAGAAAATAGACAAAATAAAAAAATAAAAAGACAAGAACTCAACGAAGAAAAATATGAAGAAGTAGAAAGTGAAAATGGTGCTGAAGAAGTAGATTTAGACTCTTTAAGTTTCCAAGACCCTGACGAGGATGACTTTTCTGATGATGATTTTGAAGAAGATATCTTTTCTGAAGATGGACTTAAAAAAAAGGAAAAATGACTCAAAAAAATGCCTATTGATAGAGACCAAGATAAAAGAAGAGTTTGAAAATGACTCAAAAAATTTATCGATACTGAAGTTCCTCAAAAATTTCTTGACGGAATGAACGAAGAAGTTCAAGAACTCATGAAAAAATGAAAAGTCGATGGGAAAATCACCCAAGATGAACTTATGATGGCGCTTCCAAATGCAGAAGAAGATCTTGACTTGCTCGACGATGTCTACACACGCTTTCTTCAACTCGGAGTAGAAATTGTCGATAGCATGGAAAAAGAAAAACTTTTTACCTTGGAAAAAACAGAGGAAGAAGAAGATCCAGCCAAAGATTTTATTTCTCTTTCTGAGATCAGTGACGACTCTATTCGCATGTACCTCAATGAGATTTGAAGAGTTCCTCTTTTAGCACCAGAAGAAGAGATAGATCTTGGACAAAAAATAAAAAAGTGAGACCAGGAAGCACGTAAAAAACTTGCAGCTGCAAACCTTCGTCTTGTTGTCTCTATAGCAAAAAAATATATGGGGAGAGGGCTTGGATTGCTTGATCTCATCCAAGAATGAAATGTAGGACTTTTTCGTGCCGTTGATAAATTTGATCCAGAAAAATGATTTAAATTCTCTACTTATGCAACTTGGTGGATTCGCCAATGAGTAACAAGAGCCATTGCAGACCAAGCACGTACTATCAGAGTCCCTGTTCATATGATAGAAACGATTAATAAATTTACTCATACCTATAGAAGACTGACTCAAGAATTGACTCGTGAACCGTTAATGGAAGAACTCGCAACAGAACTTGATATGGATATCCGTAAAGTACGTCAGATTATGCGTATTTCTCAAGATATTCTCTCTCTTGATGCGCCAGTGGGAAGCGAAGAAGACACATCTCTCGGAGACTTCAATGAAGATGATAAAACGCCTCCACCAGATGAACAAACAAATATGAATCTCCTCAAAGAAAACCTCTACGAAATGCTTGATTTTCTTACTCCAAGAGAAAGAAAAATCATCATTATGCGTTTTGGTCTCGATGGATGAGAACTTCACACACTTGAAGAGGTTGGAAAAGAGTTTTGAGTCACTCGTGAACGTATCCGTCAAATAGAAGCAAAGACACTTGAAAAACTCAAAGATCACCCAAATGCTGACAAAATTAGATTTTTCTAAAAATAAATCCCCTTCAAATTGAAGGGGATTTATTTTTATTTACTAAACAATGGTGGGTACACTTTTGAAACAAGAGGATTGTACTCTATAACAACTGGATACTTTAAGTAAGAGTCTGCAGGGCTTGTTATATTTCGTGCAAAATAAGATGCTCATCAAACAAATGTTCAAGATACGCTATCATACTGTCATCCTCCAATAACTTTTACATTTGTACCAATAGGAACTCAAAGAGTATTGAGTGTGAATCTTCTTAAAAAGTTTAAGTCATATTTTTGAGCTATCTCTTGATTACAAGAAGATACGTAATATGGACATTTCACAGGACTTGCTCTACTTCATCAGATAGTATTTTCACTAAATACACTTCAGAAGACATGAAGTTGATTTTCAAGAGTATCTTGTGATGTATTTCCATCAAGTTCTACTCAATTATAACTAATAATAGATTTATCAATGATATACGTTCAAACTATATTTGTAACACTTGGATGTATATATAGATTTCCTCATTTCCCATTTTCATCTTTCAGAACAACAATTCCAAGTATATCTTCTGATTTATTTTGGTAATACATGTTGTTTTGAATGTAGAGGTCTCCTCATACAACAACTATTGTTTTTACTCCATCTATTTGTTCGTCACCATTTCATAAAACAACTTGAGCTCCGTCTAAATCACCAAAATAGAGAACAGTATCTTTTAAAAGTTTTTTTCAAGAGTTCGAAGAAGATGAAAAGTTTGTAAGATCAACGATACTTCTAGTACCGTTATCAGCAGTAATAGATTTTATAAGATTATACACACTGCTCACAATATCTTTTTTGACAGTTGTTTTATAAATATTTCAAAGAATAGAAATATCTTGAGTAAATTGGTTATTAATAATTTCACTTCTATTTTTTGACGCCGTAATTCAGGTAATTTTTACTCATCATTGAGAAGTATTATTTGCAAGCGTTATATCTTCAAAATAATTATTTTTATTAATAATGTCTGAGTTATAAGCTACTGTATATCCATCAAGAGTATATCATATATGAGTAGATAAATAGGTGCTTTGTAGATTTCAAACTGAGAATCAACTTGCTTGGATAAGTTTTGTTTTTAATGAGTAGTTTTGAGGAGGAATAGAAAAGCTAGAAACATAAGGAGGATACGTAAGGTTTGATTGATTTCATTCGATTGATAGAGTATTCGGATTTCATGATTGTGAATAATATAGATCAAGATTTGGAACAGAAAGCCTTGCTCATGTTCAAAATTCAAGATATATATTTCTGCTTGTACCATTGACTACAGAAGATGCTTTTGTTAAAAGAACATTTGATTGTTGTACTGTTCCTTCTATAAATCAATCATCTTTGATAGCTCAAGAAATAAGGGTTTTATAAAGAGCATCGAACCAAGACTGAACACCAGTAGTTCAGGCAATATCTTGTGCTTGAGGTCAGTCTCAAGTAGCAATACTCGTTGTTCTATTTATATCAAAAGTAATATTATTAATAGTAAACTCTGAACCAAGAGGAGCTTTATTATAAGCATTATATGTAGGAGTATACACTTTAAATCTAAATTCATAGTCTCCATCTGTAGAGATTTGGTTATCAACAGATTGATTTACTGCTGTTCAAGTTGTAAGGGACGAATATGAAGCTGTACTGTTAGGGAAACTTACTTTTACTCAAGAAGGTCCGCTATTGCTATATTGATTTAAGAAAATTCCGTTTGTTATATTAAAATTAAAATCAATCGTTCTTCCAATTCAACTTGCAGAAGTAATCGCATTACCAAAAGCATCTCTCAATCGAAGAAATAGTTTTTTTTCTGATCAATCAGCTATATTTCCTATATCATCAACTTCATTTTGGATAGTCGTTTTCTGAGTTATTTGAGTAGTATTTGCATATACATAGTGATTTGTTATATGATTCCCATTCCATGGATTTCATGCTTGATCTCGAATTTCTGTAACAGTAAATGAAAATTCTCTCGATCCTCCATGAGGCAATGCATTTGAAATTTTATAGCCTGCTATTTGATCTACGTTTTGAATATCCCAAGAAAAGCTTAGATTAGAGTTGAGAGAGTTACGAATAGTAGTTTGTGCCTGATTATTTGAATTTTCTGAATTTGCTGTAATACTTGTTATTGGAGAACCACCATTTTCCGAAACTGAAATACTATATGTATGTCAATTTGTTGCTAACATGTTAATGGGATTTGAATTAGATACATCAGATATCGAAGGAGGGGTAGTATCAATTTTTATAGTTTCCATTCAATATACATATGAAACATTTCCGGCTTTATCATACATAACTATTCTATATTGGTAGGCATTATTATTTGAAAGCCCTCACATAGAACACATATTTCAAGAAGTTCTATTTACACATCAAGATAAATCAGTCCGTCATCACCATGTAGTGAAGTTTGGATTATCGGTCGATACTCTATATTGAACCGTATATTTATCAAAACCAGAACCTCCTAAATCAGAGTACGTAAAATTTATATTTTGTGTCGTCGCATTTGTCCAACCATTAAAAGAATGTATTGTTCAAGTAGGGAGACCTCAATCCCATTTCAAACAATACATAGTTCAAGACGAAGGAACTGAAGTAGCATTTGTCAAAAGAGAATTCAATGAATATCCATTAAATGAAGGAGAAGGAGTCAAATTCAAGTTAGAGTCAGTAGCAGCTGTATCATATGGGTATCAAGGAGCCGTTCATCAGTTGATATCTCCATCTGCAGGACATCGAGTACATTTTTCATCTCAAGCTTCACAATCACTTCATGGGTTATTATAATGAATTGGAGTGTTCCCATACCATCAAGCATTTGAACTCAACGTTGAAAAGAAAAATAAAAAAAGAAAAATAATAATACGGTGAAGTTTCATAGAAAAGAAAAAAGGGATAATACCTCTTTATTTTCTCATACATCTTCCATTTATGCAAATTTTCTAATATTGAAGAAAATTGTACCTCATATTGACTTGAGAAAAATGGTCCTGCTGTCTTTGTTTAGCGCGAACTAATAATTCTTTTGAAGGAGAAATCTTTTTTATAAGTTCATCAGAAAGTCCTATAACATATTCCATTTCTGCAAGTATTTCTCATCAAAGATCCGTAGCTTGTAAATATTTCTTCAGCACCTTCATTCAAATTTTATTTTTGAAGTGAAATAGAATTGCTTTTTCAAGCCAAAATTCATCATTACCAAAAAGTCACTGACTATAGGAACGGAGAAGAACATATACCGTAGGAGTAATCGCATGAACTCATAAGTAAATACCATGAATATGTCGTGCATCTGGTCTATAAGGAGAATAAAACTTTTCTTCTATTTGGTTAAGAATAAGAGGGTCAAAATGCATAATAAGATTCAGTTTATTATGTGAAGACTCATGAATAATAGCTTCTAAGTTATTCATTTCTGGCTTCTGTGAATCAATAGTGAATCACATATAGAGATGTCCTATACATTCTTTATAGGATGCTGAGTTATGAAGTCATCTTGCAGATCAAAGAGGAACAATTTTTTTGATAATTTGATTCAATTCATCATATACTCACTCATCAGCCAGTTTTAATATCTCAAATGTTTTTTGGTATACTGAAAGCCATTCTCACTCGCTTGCTTCTCACCATCATAAAACACCTCATGTATTTTTATGATCCGGATGAGCATCTCGTAAGTTAAAAGGGTTACTATCAACAGGGGTAATACGTATATCGGTTCCTTGTATCTTTGATCATTGATTCATAGAGAGACTGTGAATATTTCAAGAATTAAAAAAAGAAATTTCTTTTCAAAGCTTTTGTATATAAACATCTATACTACCAAGATGTTGTTCCTTTTTTCAGATTTTTTCAAGATATATCACATTTACCAAAGAAGATATATCAGGATTAGAAACAAAAAGTTTATTTTCTTTTTGAAGAAGAAGTCAGATTTCATCAGCCAAAATTCACATTTGCTTCATTTCCGAGAGATATCAAATCATTTTTTCATAATACTTCTCTAAGTAAGAAAGAAGCATAGGATTTGATTTTGTTCCAAGAACATAGTATTTTAAATTCATATGATAACGAAAGATAAGAAGTAAATTTGTGAAACAATAAAAGAGTATATACTATTAAAAATAATAGTAATAAGTTACCAATATGCAACTGATTTTCCTATCTATTCTCGGCACAATATTTTTTTATTTAAATGCAAAAATTCTCTCTAGTGACGTAAAAGAAAAAATCATTCCAAATAAGCTCCTCGTAATTTTAATCTTCGTATGAATTATTTTTATAACTTATAATGTCGTACAGACATGAAATATTGCTTTTTTACTGGTAACCATGAGAGATTTTTTATTGAGCTTACTCGCTTGATTTATACTCTTTTATTTTTGAGTATGGTCTGCATGAGATGCAAAATATATTTCCGTACTTTGTTTATTCCTTTGAAATATCTGACTAGTAACATTTTTATGAAATATAGGACTTCTTACTCTCATATATCTTTTTTTATACTTTATATATTTTTATCTCTACAAATTTTTAACAAAAAGGACATTTAGGAATGGACTTCTCTGAAATATAAAAAACGATTTAAAAGAACAAATCATTTGAAAAATAAAAAACGTAAATGGTAGTATTGATAAAGAAAAAGCAATAATAAAGGTATTAAAAGTATTTGTTAATTTTCTTATAGCATTTACAGCAATGAGACTAGGAAGAATGTATTTCACTGAGTATATAAAAACAGACTCTTCTTTATATGGGTATTTTGAATATATACTTAAAATTTTTTGAACCTATAAAATACATAGCATACTACTCACTATAGGAATTAGTTTTCTTATTATGTATGTAGCAAGATATATATCTGTTGCGATAAAAAAGTGATTACAACTTGTGATTAAGTTTTATATACTAAGAGGGAAAATACTTCCAGATAGTTTTTTTGAAGTTCTGTATTTAGTATTTATAACAGTAAGTTTATGATCATTTCTTCTCTATGAGTATAGTAAAAATCCTGATGATATAATAAAAAAAATATATGTCATCTTTACCGTATATCTTTGAATATATATTATCTTCAAAATACTTTACTATGCAATGAAAGTAACCTTTCAAATATCAGAACAGCATTATATAAAAATACCAGATCTAAAGTCATGAGAAATTTTAGATAAGCCGCTTCTCATTCAACTTCTCTGAAATCAACAAAAACACTTAGACACTATAAAGTCATTTAAAGATTTTGATATACAAGAGTTTTTATCACATCTTGAAAATCCAATAAGTGAGGAAGATACAAAAAAACTAAAAGAAGTATTTCAAGCAGTAAATAACTACCATAAAAGAAAAAAAACACCTTGATTTAATGAAATGATATATATAAAAACACTTCATACTTTTGCATTTGCTTGATATATATTTTTCTGATTTTTAGTAACATTTTTCTTAAAAGATTCTTTATTTAATAGTATCATAAACACTCTATTAAATATCTGAAAAACGCTCTATCAAACATTATTTTAATATTTTTTTTGCAACTATTGTATAACGAGCATTAAGAAAATAAGGGTAGACTCAAAAGTTAAAATCTTTTCTAATTTTATTAAAGAGAACCTTTAATTTTGGAGAATCTTTTATTTGAAAAGAATCAGAAGACAAAAGTGATTGGTAAGACCATCAAAGATCTTCTTTAAAAGTAAGGATTTTAAAAGTTTCAAAACCTTCAATATGAAGCATTTTTTTTAGATAGTTTTGTGAATAATACGTCATACTTTGCTCTCAAGCAAAAGTTTTCACAGAGAATCACCGTTGTTCAAAGTCTTGATTATGTCTATTACGAAAATAAATGAAATAATGATTTAAAAACTTTATATAATCGCTATAGTTGAAAGTATTTGAAGTAACAAGAGGTAAATACGCAGTCGACATGGTATCAATAAGAACCGATTCTTTAGTAACACGATATATTTCACGAATAAGTTGAAAACCATCTGGAATAAAATAGAGCACTCCTATTAAAAGAGTCGTATCAAAACTATTATCAGGGATTTTTTTTAATTTCTCTAATAAGTCCCCGGCTTCAAATGTATACTTTCACTGATACCTTGAAAAGTGAGAAAAGACCTCACAAGCATTTTGAATCTGTTTTTCTGATAAATCAATCCCATAGACTTCAGAAGCTCAAAGTTCAAGACAAACGTATGAATAGAGTCAAGAGTAACACCCAAGATCAAGTACCTTTTTCCCCTCAATAATATCTCCATTATCATTAAAAAACCAATTTGCACGCATATTTGTTGCTTGGTAATTGGTAGGCATATGAAGTCTTGTTTTTCGTTCATCTATCTCTAAAAAAATAGAATCCTTTGGAAAATATTCCTTTTCAAATGTAAATGCCATAAAGTCGTGATTGATATTAAGAAGTAACTTTTCTACAGATATATCAAGCAAAGTTATAGTTTCTCCATATTTCCTCAACTTCAAAACCTATTTTTTGTAAATGAGAAACAAGATACTTTGATTCATAGATACGCATCTGCTTCCTTAATGCTAAATCTTTTTTAAATTGTTCTTCTATAGGAAAATCTCACTCTTCCCTTCTTTGCCAATAAATAGATGTTTTTATATTTTGGAAAAATCCATTTGAAGAATATTCTTTACAAGAAAATATAAACCCTCCTCACTCAAGAAGTCCATCATATACTTTTTGAAATATAGATTCAAGAGAGCTATAGTCCAAGAATTGTATAGTAAATAGACTAATAATAAGGCTTGCATTCTTGTATTCATAGCCAAGAATATCTGAGTTTTCAAAACATAAATTTTCAGAAGAGATATATTTATCGAAAAATCATTTCTCAATTTCAATCCCAACAAAACTTCATGGATTATTTTGAGAAAGTTCAGTGATTAGTTTCCCAGAGCTACATCACAAGTCATATATATTAGTATTTGGAAGACAAAAGTACTCTGCTGCTTTCATTGTCATATAGTAAAGATCTTCATATCAAGGAATGGCACTTGAAATATGTTGATCAAAGTTTTCAACACTACTCGCAAAAGTAAATGTATCCATATTAGTAAATATTTTTTTATCCATATGATTACACTTGTTTATATAAAAAAGTTCTATTTTTTAAAAAACCATACACAATATCTTGTCTTGATTCTAAATTATGCTTTTTGAGATTTTCCGAAAGGGTTTTCGTATTATCAAAAGTAGTAAAAAGAGTTTTGATTTGATTATCAATTTTAAAGTGAGAACATTCTACCCAATTGTAAACAAATATTTGATTATCATAGGAATCATATATTTGAAGAAATCTCGAAAGATAACATTTGTGCTGAATAGTATCTTCGAATGATAATCAAAGAATATCATTATTTACATTCATATAACTATAATATGGGTTCGTTTCATGATACCTTTTCATAAGGTAAAAAAGAAATGATCTATCAATAAAGTCCCAAAAATCTCTTGGATGAATAGAGGTATTATCTTTATCAATCCAAGGGAGAAATTGAGTTCTATGAACTTCTCTTTCACAAGATCTAAGAAGATTCATACTTCTTGGTTTTGAATCAACGGTAAAATCATAGGAAAGTTTGAAAGGATTCTCTAAATCTCACTTTGATATATCTACTCAATATTTCTCTCGTTCTCTGAATATACGAGGACCTTTCATAAGAGAAAAAAGATTCGGAGTACAAGTAAAGTATTTTGATTTTTTTATATTTGAGATAAGAAAAGAATAGGTTGTCTTTATTTCATCATCTGTTTCTCTTGGGAATCAAAGAATACAATAATTGTGTATACTTACTCAAGCCATTTCAAAATAGCGAATTATTTTCATTTTCTCACCGATAGAAACATCATTATTTCCTTTATTTCCTATTTCCTGATTCACTCTATCTACGGCAGATTCAAGTCAGAGTCAAACATATCGAGCTCATGACAATCAAAGTATCATACAATTTTCCTTTGTAAAAAGTGCATCATAACGTGTACGAAATTGATAGTTCAAAGAAATATTTTTTGCAATGATTTTCTTGGCAAACTTAATAATAACACTTGGTGGAATAGCCTCATCTTTGAAATTTATAGAAAATATATTATTATCCTCTATAAACTGAATCCACGCATCAATAAAATAATCATATCCATATTTTCTATCGTAAACAAATTTATTGTTTGAATTAATAGCACAAAAGCTACAATTATTCCAATAACATTTATAAGGGAGAAAACGAGCAAAAAATGCATTTTTTCAAAAAATAGGAACAATTCATCGAGTATTAAAATTTCCACGAATAAAAAATAGAAACATATCTTCTGATAACTCATTTCAATCCAAATCGTTAAATTTTACTTCTCAATCAAAGTAAATAACATTTTTTAAATCTCCTTCAAGTGAAGAATTAAGATATTGTAAAATATCATGTATGCCTCTTCAAAAATCTCTATGAATAATATAAAAATCAAAAAAAGAAGAAAATCTTTCCCAAGAATTTTGTATTAATGGAACCCATTGAGTGAAATCAAATTGTTCATTAGCATTGGAAATATCAAGTACAATCTTAGCGTCACTATTGAGAGATTTAATTATTTTAGATATATATGCTACAAGAATAAGTTCATTGGGCCAAAATATTTCAAATTTGTAAACTTTTTTTTCTCATTCACTAATTCATACACTGCGAATCAAAGGTTCTATAATATCTTTTAAGAATAAATTATTCAAGGAATATTCATTTGAAAGCAAAGAAAAATAATGATCTATTCAAAGAATATCTTTATGTGGATATATTCAAAAACGAAGCAAAACAGAAAAAGAGCTCTCATAGTAATACTCGTTATAATATGAAAGTATGAGAGAAAGTACCCTAAAAGAGAATACGACTCATGGTGCATCAGAAACTTTATTAGCATATTTGATATTTATGTTTTCTTTTGCAAGAGGGAGTGAGTCTTTCAAAAACTGATATTCTGACACAAAGTGATTAAAGCCACTCTTATCTTCTTTCGACTTTTTAAAAGGAATATATTTGGAGTCAACAAAATCTCTAAAGAAATCAACATCAAAAAGAGTATCCCATGATAACTTTACATTGTAGGGGGTTTTAAGATGAGATAATCAAAAATCCAATACTGAAAATTTGGTAATTGATTTTACAAAAACACAAGTATATTGAGTCATTATCTTAAAATAATAGCTATATCTTTAATTTTATCTATATAGTACGCAACGTATTTTCTGGCTACCTCTAAATCTCTATAAGGAAAATTTGTACTTGAATAAATTCAAGGAGCTCGGAAAAGAGATCTTTTTCAAGTCATGTCATCTATAGTAGTAATTTTATACTCCTCTTTTTTATCATAGAGTTCTGTGCCAGGATTTAAAAAAAGTGTATTTATATATATACTCACTGGACGAAGAGAAACAGCAAAATTAAATGTTTTTATAAATCATTTTAATCCTTCTCACGGAAGCCCAAGAATGATGTCAAGAGAAACATGTATTCATTTTTCTTGCATCTCTTGAATAGTTTTCTGAAATCGTTCTCTTTTAAATCATCTTTTTGATTCTATATTAGCTTCTATAGAAG
>CAYUZH010000021.1:0-12840 GCA_964449635.1 uncultured Candidatus Peribacteria bacterium
TGAGTTGAGGATAGCTTTCAAGAGCTTTTATTCGTTCTTGAGCAAGAGGAGAAAATTCAAGGGTAGTGTTTGTTTGAAAAGAAGTTTTTCATACTTGAGTTTGAGATGCTTCTTGAATATTTGCTCTCATTCTATTTCTCATTTCTGATAATCATACTTCATTGTGAGGGTATCAATATTTCTTTGGATTAGGAATATTATTTGATTTCATAGCTTTAAATATAAAAAATATAATTTATGTAAATCTACATATAATCATATTTTAATATTTGTCAAATATATCTCTCGAAAATAAAAAACTCTCAAAAATATTTTTGAGAGTTTCCTTTAGCTACTTACTAACCTAAATACTTCATCACCTCTCTAGAAATCTCTGGAACTATACTCTCCCACAAAAAACTGTCATGCCCTGCCTGAATCGTTTCAGAAGTGGATGGAATAATAATACTCTCTGTTTTCCCACCATCCCCTCTTTTTTCTCTTTCTTGTTTTACTTGAGTAAAGTAACTTTTTATACTTGGAGTCTTAAAAAGCATATCATCTTCAAAGGCTACATTGATAATATTTACTTTTTCTGAAATACGACGTACATATTCTGAAGGAGAAATAATTGAAGAATCAGTAATTCATTGACAAAGAAGTGCCAGCGAGGAAAGAGAGAAACGTTTTTCAAAACTCTCCCCTTCCTTAGCAAAATAAGAAACTATATTTTCTTCTGCTTGAGCTTTCTTTAAATTATTTCCATTTTTATCTCGCCAAAATCTGCCAAAAAACTCTGGATTCAAAAATTTTAGAAATCCAATCGCTCTTACTAATGTAATCGCTTTCTTTGTATCCCATTTAGGAGTAATAAGTGATAGTTCTTTCATAAGATATGAGACAAAAAAATCATACAGTTCATTTTTTCAGAGTAAGTCTTTCACTTGATTTTGTACTCGTGTTGAAATATCCTGATGATATTTTATAAAATCTACCTGCATTTTAAAAAATTCTCTTGCATCATTTTCTGGATATACCGGTCAGGCAATAGGAATGAGGGTATCTGGTATAAAATTATCATCAAACAGCCATCTGTGAATATGTCCTCATCCGTTTGATCCACCAAAAAGAGTGGATATTTGCTTCACTCAAAGTGAATGAAGAGCTTTTTTCCAAGCTTCTACTTGTTTCTCTGGAGGAACTGGGTAAAAATTCAGGTCGTGTTTTTTTGGTCAACTACTATCGTATGGTCATCCAAAATAATCAAGTCCTATAATTACCCTCTCTTTTACTTCAAGAATACCACCTTTGAGTGCATATGGATTTGCCCATCCACTTCCTTGGGAAGATTTTTGAGAAAATATTTTTGCATTCCCTGTTAAAGCTGGTATTACTACTGTAGTTGGGATATTTCCAGATGAAAGTTCCTTAAGCGATGATACTCCATACACTGAAAATCCTACTTTTGCATCGTCTATAATTTTTTCTTCTCAATCTTTATAGAGTGGGAAATCCCCTATACGAACAAATCCTGATATCACTGGAATACTCTCTCAAAGTTCTTGAAAGTTTGTAAGCAATCATTTTGTTGAGTATATATCATTTGAGTTATTTTTCATATATTCACTGTTTTAAAAAATAAAAAACTCTCCAAGTAAATATGGAGAGTTATCTTTGGCGTACAAAAAACTATGCCTCAGATGGACTCCCCATACTGTGCATCATTATTACAAAAGAAAATCGAATTATATTTTTCATACTCTAAAATTAATCTATATATACCAAAGTAGTATTGCCACTACTATTCACAGGAGACTTCCTGCAAATGCTTCACTTGGAAGGTGCCCAAGAGATTCTTTAAATTTTTTCTCACCAAGAGCTCTATTAATAGCTTCTGCATGAAGACCTGCTTCAAAACGAACGTTAATGGCATCATAGATGATGATAACGGTAAATGCCATTGCCATAGCAAAAAGGTCATTCCCTACTCCATACTTAAGGGCAACAGCTGTCGTAAGAGAAACAACTACCGCTGAATGTACCGACGGCATTCAACCACTTCCAAGAGCTCGTACAACATCTATTTTTCATGATTTTAGCCATTCAAATATTCATTTAAGAACGACTGCAAAAATAAATGCACTTCCAGGCACAAGAATAAGATGTGTATAAAAAAGATTTGTTTCCATCAATTCATGCTATTTAATGTATATTTGATTTTATTGTAAAGCTTTTTGAAAAAAATCAAAAAAAAGTATGGATAAATCCACACTTTGTTTATTTTATTTCAAGAATTTTGTATTCATACGTTCCTGACGGAGCTTTGATTTTTACTACATCTCCTTTCTTTTTTCAAAGAAGTGCTTTCCCAACAGGAGATTCATTTGATATTTTTGGTTCTGCTGCAAGAATAGAAGCCTCTGTAGAACCTACTATTTTATATATCATTTTTTCATCTTCAGCAATATCAAGAATCGTCACAAGACTTCCCATACCTACCTTATCTTCCTTTTTTGTTTTATCTTCTTTGATAATTTTTACATTTTTTAACTGCTCTTCTAAGTCAGTTATTCTGATTTCTACTTGTGCTTGTTCATTTCTTGCATCTTCATATTCTGCATTTTCAGAAAGATCTCAGAATGAAATCGCTTCTTTTAGTTTTTCTGCAATTTCTTTTCTTCTTACTTGTTTTAAATTATTTAGTTCTTCAAGAAGTTGATCATACCCTTCTTGCGTAAGAAATATTGTGCTATCTTTTTCTGCCATAATTAAAAGTTATTATAAAATATAATGCTTAACGGAGATTTTTAATCATAATTCGTGCCTTATTATACTCATCTTTTTTGATTTTCAATCAAAAAACTTTTTGTTTGTATTCAAAGACAAATCTTACAAATTCATCTTGAAATTCTGGCTTCACGTTTATGAAGAAAGAATTTGTTCCGATAGAATTTGTTTTATTGAGAAGAAATGGAAGCTCAGTTGCAAATGCTTCAAATATATTTACCACTTCTTTATAATTCTTTGTAGAAAAGATATAAAGTGTCAAATTTTCTGAATAATACTCAAAGTAATCATCTGGATACTCTGTTGTCATATCAAAAAGACTTGGATGGACTAAGAGTTTTTTAAGCTTATATTCATTAAACAGGTTCAGTATTTTCTCTTCATCTGGTCAAAGAGTTATTCATGTGAGAGATTTTGCCCCTGTCAGAGAAGTTGTTCATGTAGCTATCATTCAAGTCGATGTCCCTATAGCAACACTTCAAGAATGTCACAAATTTCCTGTTCAAGAAATTATCGTTTTTTCTTCTTCAATATTTATATCATCATTTATTTTAATTGTATCACCATATTTAAGAGTATCAATAAACCTTCTATATGTATCACTTCCATAATACGCCCAAATATTGAGCGCTAAAAGAAAAAATCAAACATAGAGGTAATAAATAATAGTTCTTGATGTCATGGCTACATTCTAAAATGCGTAAGATACAGATGAAAGTATTTTCGTAGTTTCTTTATTTCAGTCCTACCAAATACTACTTAATTTTTATTTGTCCAAAATCAAGTTCGATTGGGGTATCTCTTCAGAGAAGATTTACATTTACTTTCACTGTTCCCTTTTTATCATTTACTTCTGTTACCATTCATTCATTTCCTTCAAATGGTCATTTTGTGATGATAGCTCTATCACCAACTTTATATTTTGATGCAAATGTTTCTGCGTTTTGTTCTACTTTTCCAACCAGTTTATCAAATTCTTCTGGAGTGACTGGAACAGGAATATTTCATGCTCATAAAAATCCAGTTACGTTTGGCGTATTTCTCACAATATACCAACTTTCATTTGTAACTACCATTCTTACGAGAATATATCCAGGGAGGATACTCTTCTTTCTTTTTACTTTTACTCCTCCTGCACGTACTGAAACAACATCATGCATAGGAACAAAAACATCAAGAATAAAATCCTCGAGTCAGAAGCTTTCTCTACGCTGAAAAAGAGATTGTTTTACATTCTCTTCTGTTCAAGATATTACTTGAATAACATACCAATGTGCTATATTTTCCATTGTACAATTGATTAGAAACTAATATTTTGATGCAAATTTCTTGAGTGTAAAAAGAAGTTCTGAAAAGAGATTGCTTGCCAAAAATACATAGATTCAAAAAAGGATGAGAACGATAACGACAATAATGAAATATTTTTTCGTTTCTTCACGAGTTGGCCAAACCACGTGTTTTAATTCTCTCCAAGAATCCTTAAAGAATTGGATCATAGAAATACTTTATCTAAATAAAAAAAATGTTACAAAATATTCTTTCGTAACATTTGTCAAATGGATTATAAGAAAAGTGCCTCTCTTGTCAAAATTTTTTGACGTGAAAGAGAAAATAGATTACTATAGAAGTATACATTTTTATAAATATTTTTTTAATAAAAATTATGGAATCTTTCCTTCTCATTCTTCTCTTTTCTTTTTTTATTATTTGTATTATTTGATATATCTGCTTTATATTATTCTTGTGAGCAAAAATTGGAAAGCTTGAGCAAAAAATCGAGAACCTCTTTCTCGAGAGAACAAATCTGATTCCAAGTATTTTCGAGGTCTCAAAACTCTTTCTTACAAAACATGAAGATATATTTAAAGATATCATTATACTCAGAAAAAAAGAATTCAATGCAAAAGAAAACAATGTTTCATTTCCAGAATTTATTCAAACTGAAACAAATCTTCATCATGAACTCAACTTTATTTTTCGAGTTTGTAACCAACACCAAAAACTTCTCAAAGATGGAAAATTTTTATATATACGAGACCTTCTTATCGAAAGAAGTATGGGAATCTCAGAGAAAATGATTCTCTATAAAAATATAGTAAAGAAGTACCGCTGGCATTCTAAAGTTTCAAAGATTTTGCTCATCTGACTTTTTATCCCTCCAAGAGAAATTCAAGAAATATAAAAAAATCCATCGCAGGTTGCGATGGATTTTTTTAAGAAACTTTTTTTCTAAAGTAGAATACACTCGTTCCAATCAAAAGTGAAAAGAGAAGAAGAAAAAATATCTCAGGTCAAGTTTTTGGAAGTTTATCATTAGTTTCAGCTGCTACTTCTGTATTTTTCTCTAGCTCTTGAAGTGCAATACTTTGTCCTGCATTTCCACTAAAATCTTTTACTTGTCCTGTTGAAGTCATATCTGAAAGAGGAGTCGTTTGAGTCGTTTCTTCTGGTCATGCTGAGTTTAAATCAGGAAGAGAGTCAAAAGTTGAAGGAGTTGTAAACGTAGAGATTCCATCAACTCAAGATTCGATTGATTTCCCATTTGTATCCTGGATACTGATAACCGTTAAATCGTATTTTTTATTTGTTTCGAGATTTGAAGAAAGCTGAAGAGTAACTTTATTCCCACTTACTTGTGAATTTTTAATAGAAATCTCATTCTTCACTTCAGTATTTACAAGCTTAAACTCTCTTGATGTATTTGTACTTGTGTTGATACTATTTGAAAAAGTAAGTTCAATAAGTTCAGAAGAAAGAACTTTTACCGTTTGAAGAGCAAGTTTAGAACTTGATGAACTTTGTGAATTTGATGAACCTCCTGTTTTCATTACTGTCTCTGGTGAGTATTTTCCCTCTTCTCCAGCATCATCAACCGCTGTTACCGCTACATAGTATTCTTTTGAAGCATCTAAATCTATAATAGTCGCTCCAGTAGATTCAAGAAACTCAGAGTATTGTTTTTGATACCCCACTCATACTCAAGAGATAGTACCATAATAAAGATAATACCCAAGAGCTTTATCTACTTTTTCCCATTCAACTTTTATGGTTGTTGGAGTTGCTTCAACAAGTTTTGGTCATTTTTGTAATTCAAGAGCATTTGCGATAGAAGTGAGAGAAAGAAGAAGAATAGAGAGTGGGACAAACAATTTTTTCATACATTTTGTTTTTAATAAATAAATCCTTGTAAATCTGGGAGATTGTATAGAATACAAATATAGATTCATTGTATTAAATTGTAGAATTTTACAAACTTTTTATGAAAAAAAATACTTTTTGATTTACTCTTGTTGAGATGCTGACTGTTATAGCTTTGATAGCTATTATTGCCCTTTGAACAACAAGAATAAGTTTTAAAAATATAACTGATAATCAAAAATCAGGTATTTTTGCGCAAAGAATTATCAGCAAAATGCAAGCTATCAAAAATTATGCAACTACAGGATTTTGAGTAGGAGCAAATCTCTATTCTCCAAATGCTTGGAGAGTTGAAATAAATGTTTCGAGTTGAAGCCTCCATACACAATATTTGGATTCTGGTTCCAATTGGCAAGAATATGCTCTCAATCAATACAGTTTTGCTGCATGAGAAAATATTACTAAAATCAGTTGTGTAAATTATTTTACTTCCGCTTCACAAACATTGACTGGATGATATATCCAATTTTATTCAACTTGAATTACTCTTCCCTCTTGTTCAGCTGGCTACAATTTACTAAAAATTGAAACGAGATTTTGAGGACTTTCGAAAATAGTACAAGTCAATACGCTCAATAGTGTTATTGAATCTCTTTAAGTTGATTTCAGTATCTTTTAAAATATTTTATAAACATAAGGAGGCCTGAAGCATAAAGGCAAGAAATTATAGCTCCTATTATAACTATTTTAAAAATATCTGAAAATGTGAGAACTCGTAACATCCATCATCAAAAAATATACATTCAAACAGAAAACAGAATACAAAGTGGGACGAATACTCATCAAAATGGAAATTGTATAATGCGTCTTGAGTAAAAATACCCGAGAGAAAAGAGAACTATTTGACTTAAAATGGTTACAATTCCTGATCAAATAAATGATAAATATGGGATTAAAAGGATATTTCCAATGATATTTATTACTGTAACTATAATATTTATTTTAAGAAGTTTTGATTGGTTTTCAGAAGCGATAAGAATATAGTTAAATATATTTGATATAAAATAAAAGACGACCACTCAAAGCACCACTATCATAGCATCAGCTGAGTTAAATCGAAGAGCTGGATCAAGATATTCTGGTTTTGCAATAACATGAATAATTTCATTTCTTAACAAAACTCAGAGAGTAAAAAACATACTTCCAAGAGTAAAGAGAATTTTGAATGAATATCCAAGAAGTTTCGTGGCTGCCTTCATATTTTTTTCATGAAAATATGTTGAGAGTCAAGGAAGTATAGAATTCAAGTAAAATCCTCCAAGTACCATAAGTACTTCTACTATTTTCATCGGAAGACTATAAAAAGCAATCGAAGCGTCGGCACTTTCTTTTGGTTCAAGAAGAGATAAGAGAATAATATCTATTTTAAAATAGACGACACTTAAAAAAAGAGCGAATCCATATGGAAGAGATATCTTTATAATATGTTTGATATACTCTGTATCCCATAAAAATGTAAATTGAAAAAAGTGCTTTGCATAAAAAAAGTTAAGAATCGTATTTATGACCATACCAATGAATCCTACTCAAATAATAGCGATAAATGGAAGATTAAAATTTCATACTTCTGTCTTTGGAAACAATAAAAATGCAATACACCATACTCATCCAAGAGTAACAAGTTTTCAAATAGTTGTTGATACTAGGTTAAACTCAATCTTCATATTTGCCTGCATCAAAGCCAAGATAGCAGAATTTATTAAAGAAAATACCGTAAAAAATGAAACAATAAAAATAGAGATGAGTGCCAATGATGAATTGTATCCAGGAAGAAAAAATGCAACTGAGCATGCTAGTATCATAATTCCTATTCAAAGGATGAGACGGAGAGACATAATATTTCAGACGATTTTATTTTGATTTTCTTTATTTTTTGATATTTCACGAATCGCGATAGTATAGAGTCAAAGATCTGCCAAAAAAGCAAATATAGAGAGATAATTGTACACTTTATTATACAATCAAAATAACTCAATACTAAGGTAGTTCGTTAGTATTGAAAGAAGAAAGATTGAAATTATAGCCGTCGAAGCTTTTGAAAATATTTGAGCAATCGTATTTGAAGCAATTTTTTTTAACACTTTTTTATTCTTATACATCTAAAACAAAAAAAGACAACGAGCAAGTTCGTTCTTTTGTTGAAAAATATTAAACAAAACTATAATTGCAATCGGAAAAAATACAAAACTAAACAATCTCTTGATGAAAAAAATACTTCCCTTTATCCTGTTGACCATTCTTGTTTGATGAACTGTTTGAGCCTTTTTTTTAGGGAAATATATAATTCCCTCTTTTTGAAAAGAAAATAACAGAGCAAATTCGGAACAAAGCATTGAGAGTGGAGAGAATAAAAAAATTGATACGAAAAAAGTTAGCTCAAAAATAGAAGAACTCCGTCAAAAATATGCTCTCAGATGACTTATTTACGAAGGAGAAGCATATCTTCAAAATGATCAATATAATCTTGCTATTAAGCAATTTATGGACGCTCTTGAAAAAAATCCATGAAGTGATTTTCTTGTTGAAAAAATCGCAGATACCTATTTTGAGATGCATAAATATGATTCCGCTTATAGTTACTACAAAAAAATAGCCTCTCCAAGTGAAAATATAAAGGATAAGACATTTCTCTCCCTTCTTTACTCAAAAAAATTCGATATTCGTAACTCTATTAATATCCTTGAAAAAGAAATAAAAGATTTATCTTTCCTAGAGGAAAAAGCGTTTTATTATAAAACAATTATTTGATGCAGTTTTAATCTTCACGAGTGTAAAAAGAAATTTCAAGATGAATTTTCAAAAACAAAAGAAAGAGTTTCTTTTGCTCCTCTCAAAGAAATACAAGAAAGTTTCAAAAATTATGAGAACTTTCAACTTGAAGATATGTATTATAAAGATTCTCTCTTTGTTGGAAGTATTTTTAAACAAAAATTGTATCCTCTCGTCATCCAAGTTTGACTCGACTTAAATAAACAAAAACCTGACTATCGTCCAATCATTCAGATGATAGCGCAAAGTCTCTATGAAATTTGAGAATATACTTCTGCAAAAAAGTGGCTTGAACTCTATCTAAAATTTGAGCCAAATGATAAAAATGCATGGTATATGATGGGAGTTATTAACCTCAAAATTTGAGAATATATCCTCAGTAATATACAACTTATAAAAGCTTCTGAACTTTGATACGAGCCGAAAATCCAACTTAAAAGACGACTTGCCTATAATTACTATATTTTACAACAACAAGATAGAATGCTTTCTGAACTTCATTCTATCATCACAGAAACAGATAGTTTTGAACAAGAAGATTTATATCTCGCTCTTTATTATCACATCATTCATAACCAACTTGATATTGCTATAAAGATTGCTGAAATTGGAAACAGACAGTTTCCAGATGATGCAAATATTTATGGATACTATGGGTGGATATTTAAAGAAAAATGAGATATCGTATCGGCAGAACAGTATATACAGATTTGACTTGATAAAGATCCTCTCAATATTTTTCTTCTCTTAAATATGGGATATATATACAAAGAAAAATGAGTCACTGAAAAAGCCTTAATATATTTCAACAAAGTAATCAAAGAAGCTCCAAAAAGTGAATTTGCTCGTCAGGCCCAAGGAGTCTTAGAAGAATTATCTCCGCAGGAAAAAAGTCAACCACAATAAAGGTTGATTTTTTTATTGTTTTTCGTTTAATACAGATATTCTAATTATTTTCCATATGAAACATCCTGAAATCAACGACGGAGTAAAAAAACAAACATTTGATACCATGCTTCAAACTCTTTCAAAAGAGATCTCTCAAAAGTATGGAATCACGATAGAAGAAGCGAAAAATATTCTCGAAAAGAAAACTTCACTTTCTCTCAATGAATTTCGAGAAGAACTTGATGGACAAAAATGATGAATAAACCTGAGTGAAAATGATTTAGAAGAACTCTATTCTGTAGTCGAAGGATATAAAAAAATACTTATCGAAAAGTCAAAACTTGGGATAGAAACTCTCAAGACACTTCTGAATAAAGAAGTTCTTCCATTTGAAACCAGTACACATACTTGGCTGAAAAAAAAGTTTCCAGATATTATGAAACGTATAGAAAATCCGAAGAATATATCCGATCAAGTGACTGGATGAATCATCTGAATAGTTGAATCTGGACTCACTATTCTCACTATTTGTTATCTTATCGGCAAAGGGATAATAAAAGCTCCGTATGATATCTATCTCGTAAGTACTTGAAAAGCTACCTATGATACTTGGAAAAAGATGTAAATACTAAAAAAAAATCGTCATATGACGATTTTTTTTTAGTATACCATTCCACAAGTATGCATTGATCAAAGAGAAAGATTTGAAACTCCAGATTTTCAAGCAGGAAGAATTACCATACTTGGAGAAGAACTATTTGTTCAACCAGTACTATATCATCATTGTCCACTTCCATTTTGTCCCCAACAATATGCCTTCGAATCATTTCATATTGCACATGCATGTCGTGTTCAAGTAAAGATACCATTATAACTAGAAACTCAAGAGGGAGAAACTATTTCTATTGGACTAAAAGAAGAACCAACTCCTGTATCACCATTTCATAACTGAGCGTAGTAGTTCCATCACCAACAATAGGCTTTCCCATTATTTCCTATTCAACATGTATAATTCTCTCCCGCCGAAACTTGAGTAAACGAAGTAACTCAACTTGGAAAAGTAACTTGTCCAGGAATCTCGAGGTTTGCATATGCTCTTCAGAGTGCCCCAGTAATATTATATCACCAACAGTATGCTTTTCCGTTATTTCCTATCCCACATGTATGTTTTCAAAATGTTGATATACTTGAAAACCCTGTTAATCAGCTTGGAAGATACACTTCCGTAGGAGTAGAGTAATTTGTTGTATTTCCAGTCCCTACTCAGAGTTGACCATAATCATTTTGCCCCCAACAATATGCTTTGCCTGTATTTGTAAGAGCACAAGTATGATTATGTCACGTAGTAACTTTTGTAAATGAAGTTGATCAAACAGGGAGGTCTACTTTTTGAGGAATATGGTATCCTGTATTTATTGTTCCTGTTCAAAGCTTTCCATAGGCATTATCTCACCAACAATATAAATTTCCACTATTTCCTATTCAACATGCATGATTATTCACTCCTATATGTACATTTGAAAGAGAAGTTTCTCAAGGAGGTAGTGTGCTTTGTAAAGCAATAGAAGTTGTAACTACTGTCCATGGATGTATTCATAAAACCCCATTGAAGTTATACCCCCAACAATACAAACTTCCTGTATCTGAATACGAACAACTTTGATTTCATCAGGTAATAGGAGTCGTAAAATTTGTCACCCCACTTAGCAAGGATACTTTCGTAGGAACCATTTTTGTTTGAGTTGTCTCGTCTCATAATTTTCAGTACCAACCATCTCACCAGCAATACAATTCTGGAGATGATGAAGGAGTAGGAATAGTTTGAGTTTGCACTCAAGTATCTACTCCTCCATTTATAATTATTTGCATTTGAGCAACTGCCTCTGATGCGTTTCAAATTGGGTCAAGAGCAAGAATTGGCTCTATATCTTTATCTTTAGCAAGTATAGTGTCCTTATAAACGTTTTGAAGGTTTGATATTATCTGAAGTATTCCTGTTGAGGTTTTTGATTGATCCAATGTTCAAGAAAATACAATAAATTGATTTGAAGAAACATTCCAATCTACTGCTCAAGAAAGACTTCAGCCCTTCCCAGCATAATTTTGGGGAATATTTCATAGTCCATCGATAACTATTTGTTTATTCTGTATAATGTCTTGTATCGTTTGTGATGAAACTCATGTATTTATGATACTCGGAATCGCAAAAATAAATCTATTACTCCCTACGTCTGACTGTATCATTCTTCCATTGTAAGTTCCTTTTACAATGGCATATCGAAAATCGGCACTCGCTGATTCTATAAGTGGAGAATAACTGATACTACTTGATTCATACGCAGCTGCAAGTTCATACTCTTGACCGTTTTCCAATACAGAATATGTGTATTCTGTTGATGTAAGAGGATCGACTGGCTTTTTGTTTATCTTTCCTACATTTGCAAATAGTTGATTATCAAAAAATCACTGCGTCCGAAGAGTCGTTCCACTGTATGTAACTGGAACCCCTGATGAGGGTTTTGGAAGAAATCATTTTTCGATGTGAAAAATCGACAGAGAAGATTGAATAGATTTTATGTCACTTACCCTCACTCCGTCACGAGCATAGTATGTATAACTTGTAAAAGATATAAAACCTATAAGTGCAAGAATTGATAAAATAGTGATAACAACGATAAGTTCAACAAGTGTGAACCCTTTTCAAATAACTTTTTTCAGTATACTCATCGTTATATAAAATTATTTATAAATATGTATTATAGTATAGAGAATGTCCTATTATAAAATGATTCTACCTAAAATAGATTGATATTAATAAAAATTCTCTTCTAAGATATTAATCTATCTTACATATCTTCATGAGCTCCCTTGCAAGCTTGTTCTTATTATGTTTATAAAAAGTTTCAGCGTCGAGGAGATCCGCTTGGATACACTCGATTTTTCTACGTTCAAGTTCTCTTTTTTCTCCACTAGAGAGATAGAGGAAGTCTCATCATTTGACGCTGATATCACTCTGGAGCTTGATTTTATCATCAGAGCTGAGAGAAATACGAGTACTATTTGAGAGAAAAATATCGATTCTACGACCAAGAAAACGTTCTATTTTATTGACAAAATCAATCAGTGTAAGCCCCCTTGTTTCCCCACTCGTATTACCTCACTTGTTCGTATTATTGGCAATATAGACGATACGAGCTTCACTTTTTTGAATAGCCTCTC
>CAYUZH010000021.1:12850-18240 GCA_964449635.1 uncultured Candidatus Peribacteria bacterium
GATATAATCTGCTTTACGAATCGATTCTTGCACATCATCGTGGTGATGTGCTGTTTTTGAGTCCTCCATCAACTCAAGGTCAGCAATCCCAGAAGTATAGGAAGCAAAATCACTGATACGGTCTTGAGTTTCAACAACTTCTCCATTTCATAAGATCGCTTTGATAAATGCTTTTCCAGTTGTTACTGGTATAATATGTGCTCTTACTTCTAAAAGCTCATGCATCAGTTTGAGCATCTTAGAGTAATCTGTATCGAGATTATAGTAGAGATTTGCCATCAGGAGATTCCCCATTTTATGACCTTTCAAACTTTCTGTGAGAGGAAGAGTAAATTTCAAAAAGTTTCTATCCTTTTTTTCAAGAAATCTGATAAACTCATCATCTCATCCAACCATACGAAAATACTCTTCAACAGTAATATCCTTGAGTGGAGTATCTCTCTCTATAACCGTTTCAAGATACTGTTGAAAGAGGTCACGCTTCGAGGAATCTGACATCATAAAAAGACAACGTCTGAGGTCGCCAGGAGGGGGAAGGTGAAGCCCAAGTTCCTCTTGAAATGCCTTCATAAGCTTCCCGGTTGTACGACCATCATCACTCATCGAGACAATCGATGATATCTCAATTTTTTTCGGAAAATATCGATACATCGCATCGAGGAGAACAGACTGACCGTTCCCTCAACCAATTGTGACTATTTTTTTCATGACTTGATAACTATTTTTAAATTATAATATTTTATCTTATATATTCTGATTCGAAATTTTCGTTTTATTAAGAATGAATTTTCATATTATAACATAAAAAATACAAAAAAAGAATGACATAACTGAATATATATTCATTTGAATAGCATAATTCGATCAATTATCCGAAGAAAAAGATTCTATGATGAGATATCAATATATAAGTGCACCAATGCAAGAAAGAGTTATCATAAAATAAGAAAGAAACATCAGTTTTCTATAATGGAGCTTATTTAATATTTTATAGAGAATGAAGATTATTATATTTCATATCATAAAAAACGGAAGTCATATAGAAAGAGAAAGCTCAATTATCATTAAATCTCTGACTTCTGCAACCCAAAAAGAGATTCCGAAAATCGTAGCAATTCATCACAAAGAAGTAAAGAAAATTCAGATTGTAATTATTATAAACCAATAAATATATTTTAAGTATCGTAACATATTTTTTTATCTTATAAATAATTTTTCATAAATTCTTTTACCTCTTTTCCAAGCGATTCATCCTTCATTGCATACGCAATACATGCTTTCAGATACCCAGCTTTGCTTCCTGTATCATATCTCTCGCCTTTTACTTGGAGAGCATAGATATCACTCGTTTTATTTTTTTCGATAAATGCATCCGCAAGACGAATCTCTCCATCTCCTACGCTTGACTCTGCCTTTTCAAGGTACTCAAATATATCTGGAGTCAGTACATACTTCCCGATTGCTGCAAAACGAGATGCCGTTTCACTTGCTTTTGGTTTTTCGAGGAACTTTGAAACTTTCATAGTATCACCAGTTACTTCCCCTTCCACAATTCCATAACTTGAAACTTCCCCGTCAGATACTGGAATCGTTGCGATAACGGGAGCCTGTACTTCACTGAATTTTTTTACGAGTTGTTCTGCTGCTGTGACTGGATTATCAATAATATCATCTCAAAAAAGAACAAGAAATGGTTCATCTCCAATGAGGTTTTTTGTCCTCAAGATAGCATCTCCATCTCCTTTTGGATAGGGCTGGCGGACATAGACGATATTGGCCCCTTCGGCAACTCATTTTACTTTTTTGAGATAATCAAATTTTCATGACATATCAAGACGAGCTTCTAGTTCTGGATTTGAGTCAAAATGATCCTCAATCGCACGTTTACTACGTCCCGTTACGATGATGATGTCCGTACATCAAGCAGCAATCGCTTCTTCGACAAGATACTGCATCACGGGTTTATCGATGATGGGAAACATTTCTTTTGGAAGTGCTTTGGTTGCAGGAAGGAAACGAGTTCCAAAACCAGCCGCTGGAATCACACATTTTTTAATTGCTTTCATAAAGGAATATATATTAAATAATTTACTAAGAGTGTATAGAAAAAAGAAAATCAAGCAAGAAAGTATGTCATCATCCAACATAGTTCAAAAAATCAATTTAACTTGTGATAGAGTGAAAATACTTGGTATTTTTTATTTGGAATTTATTATTTTTTTATATCCTCCTCCACTTCGACAAATCTTTCAAGTTGATAAAAATGTCCTTTATCACGAAACTTGCGAAATTCTGCTTTTGTAAAATAAGAAGCGAGCTCTTCACTATCGCTCATAGAGACGATATCATCATCACTTGAGTGGTAAATATATATTTGTCCGAACATATCTTGAAGTCATGAAATTTTTGAAATATCAAACTCAAAAGTCCCAAGCTTCTCAAGTTGAGTATCGTGGAGCGCAGCGGCGAGAAAAAATATTTTTTTGATACGGAGAGAAAAAGGATTTTCTATCAAGTACTTGAGGATGAAAGTAGACCCTTGGGAAGTTGAAATAAAAATAATATCATCTCGGAAAAACGGGATACTTTTTTCAAACATAATTTTCCAAGCAGTATAGTCAGCATATGAGCGTTCTCTAATAGGGATTCGCCAGTATTCATAATCAGATCAAAGAAAATTTCAAAGCGTTTTATTCCAGTTTTTAAAAGGGGTTTCATAGGGATCAAAAGAAGTTTGCCTCAGAAAATCGTAGTAATCTCTGAAATTTTCTTTTGAAGTTCCTCCATTGATAAAAATAACTTGTTGTTTCATAGATTATTTAATTATTTAAGTATGATAATATAAAAAAAGCCTTATTTATCAAGCAGTAATACTTGCTTTATTTGGGATTCGTTTACAATTTAAAAGAAGTTTAATTCTTTATTTTTTTTATGAAGAAAAAAATAATTTTTATACATACTCTTAGTATGTTTCTCCTCGGTGTCTGCTGTATTAGTGCTATTATCATCTTTAAACCCTACTCAAAAAATCCATTTAAGAATTCTTCTTGAAATATACCAAGCACCTCTTCTCAGAGCACTTGAAATTCTCACAGTTGAAATATTTTGAGCCCATCTCTCCCAGAACTTTGAAATGTCGTCAAAAATAGTTCTTGAGAAATTATCAATATTACTCTTAAAAAATCACCTCTTTATCTCCCCTCTGATTCTCTTTTCATCAACTGAAAAGATGCGGTTCCTCTTTCGGAAGTAAGTGTCTGAGACAATATCTATCTCAATAAAATCTGACCAAAATTTGACCTTTTAGTTCAAAACGAAACAATACATCTTGAAATATGTAGGCTTTCTGACTGTAGTAAAAAACTTATTTTAAAAATGCCAAGTAAAAATCTACCGTCAAACGAACAAAACACTGGAAGCATTGATACCAATTTTTTACCGCTTAATCCGGCTTGAAACCCACTTATCGAACAAAAATGATATACTCTTCTTGGAATGGCTGACTTTACGGATAATGATGATATGAAAACTGTTTTTTGAAATATTGATGGACACTACAATTGAATGCTTGATAAGAAATGAGGATATAATCCTAAAAACTGAGTTCTCTCATTTAACAATCTTGTTATTTGGCAAAAATATGAAAAAATGGCCTATGTTTTAGAGGTGAATTCTTATGCTTTTAGAACAAAAAGGGATATGTATCTATTGAACTTCGATTGAAAATATAGAGGAATTAAATACACGTATTTTGACAAAAAATCGAACCTTGCTCGAATTTTTATAAACAACAAGATTCATACACTCCCTGCTTCATTCTGAGAAAATACTTTTTATACTTTCGTTCTTGAAACTGAATGAGAAGCTTATACTATATCTCTCTTTGGTGATACATGAGAAAAAATATGGGCTTGAAAATGAGTAGAGAAAATAGAAACACCTGAAAATATCTTTATAGGAAGCAAATATGCTGATGATAGTTGGCAATGATACATAAAGAGCTTTTCTATTTATAAAAAATAATTATTTACTTACTATTATTTTATCTATATGAACAAAAAATGATTTTCTTTCGTTGAGGTAATTATCGTGATAACTATTGTTGCACTTCTCGCTGTTATATGAGTAACTATCAACTCATGATATCAACAAAAAGCAATGAACTCCAAGATTTTATCAGATTTAGAAACAATAAAAGGATGACTTTCTCTCTTTAAGACAGAAAATAAATCACTTCCACTCCCTCTTGGGAATATAAATTTTTATGGAATCAACTGAGAATATATGCATTCTCAAAGCTGAGCTTATTGAGTATATGGAAGCCTGAGAGAAAACATATTTTCAAAAAAGTATCTCACGAATATCCCGGTCGATCCAAGAACCAATCAATACTATGCATACGGAAAAACAACTGAAACCCATGAGTTTGAAATTGCTGGAGTTATTTCAGAGGATTGAATTTTTAAATCTCGTGTTGTCTGAGATTATACCTGAAAAAAATGACCGAAAAACCTTATAAGAGAATACAATGGAACAAATTTTGTATTTGATTCTTCTCTTGATATTTTTCCATATAATCCTGAAGAAAAGGCTATGAATGCAAAAATTCTTTCAAATTCATGAGCAGTGAGTGTCAATGGAGTCACTATCAGTGATGAAAATATATTCTCAACGATTTTAGTATCATGAGATACGATTCAAGTCTGAACAGGAAGCATTGCTCAAATATGATTTTCTGATGGAAGTATCTCAACTCTTTGAGATGTAAGTTCAAGTTCTGAAATTATCCTCGCTTATCTCGATTATAAAGATGATAGTTTCTTTACTAAAATATCCATCGCTCTTAAAATAGGGACCATTTGGACTCAAGCAACAAAACTTGAAAGTGAATCTGAATTTCAAATCTATATGTCAGATACCACTGCATCGGTTCGTGGGACTATATTTTGAGTTTCAAAGAAATCTACTGGAGAAACTCAAGTCACCGTCACTGTTTGAAAGGTTCTTGTATCAAAAATTCAACCATCAGAAAATACAAGTACGTTTGAGAAACTTGTAGAGACTGTTTCAAATGAAGAAACTATAGAACTCTTCCCTATTAACTCTCCATGAGTTACAACGTCTTGAACAGAAAATGGGCAAACCGTAAGCTATATAGAAGTACCGGAATGAACGAATCCTCTTTGAATTGATATTCTCCCCAGCGGAACTATTACTACAACACCTATACAGCAGCCTATTAATGAAATCACTCTCGGAAATGGGATAAGCTTAGAAATAAAGAATATTGAAAGAAACTCAGAAGGAAGACTTCTGTATGTATCTATAAAAAATAATACTCGATTTAAACGTACAGATAAAATTATTATAAATGGATGAGATTTTGCTAC
>CAYUZH010000022.1:0-1709 GCA_964449635.1 uncultured Candidatus Peribacteria bacterium
TCCCTCTCGACTTTCTCAAAAAAATCAATACACTTCCCTCAAAATTTCTTTTTCATATACCATGCCAACAAAAAAATCCTACTATCACCCTGAAATCATCTCTTTTTGTAGCGGAGCGCTTGTTATGATTTTTGAAATCCTTGGCTCTCGTATCGTCGGAACCTATATCGGAACTTCCCTCTTCGTATGGACAAGCCTCATCGCCGTTATCCTCGGTTCACTGAGCCTCTGATACTATTTCTGAGGAAAACTTGCCGATAAAAATGGAGGAAAAAAAATACTATCAACTCTCTATTTACTTATCGCTTTTTGTTTTTTGTTGATTTTTATAACCAAAGATACTTTTCTCGAATATATATCGTTTGTTATACCTGATATCAGATATAGCGCCCTTATCATCGCCCTCATACTTTTTAGTCCTCCCAGCTTTTTACTCGGACTCATACCCCCAATTATCACAAAATCAGAACTCAAAGACCTCGCTACCTGAGGACGAACCATCGGACGATTTGAAAGTATCGGAACCGTAGGAAGCATCGTCGGAACACTGGCGGCTGGATTTTTTCTGATTCCTTTTTTCGGTGTCAATCAGCTTATTTTACTTCTTGGAAGTACCGCTTTTGTCTTATCATGTTATATCGATATCAAAAGACTTTGGTGAATAAGGATATTGCTTCTCTTCTTTTATGCGATTGCTTTTTTTCTTTCAAATGAAGTCACACGTATTTTGGCTTTCAAAAATATCTACGTATATGATACTTCGTACTCTCATGTGACGATTTGAGAAAGAACAAATACAAACAATCGTCCGATTCGTGATTTACGAATCGACAATATCACACACGCTGGTATGTATCTTGATTCTGATGAACTCCTCCATGAATATACAAAATACTATCATCTTTTTAGTGTCCTCAATCCAAAAGCACAGGAAGTACTGATGTTTTGATGAGCCGCGTATAGTTTTCCAAAAAGTTTTCTCAGAACATACGAGGAAAAACATCTTGACGTCGTTGAAATCGACCCGATGATGACAGCATTTGCAAAAAAACATTTTGATTTCAAAGACAATCCGAGACTCACGAGCTACCACCAAGATGCTCGTGTTTATCTCAACCAAAACAAAAAAAAGTATGATGCTATTCTTTGAGATGCGTTTGGAAGCTTCTTCTCTGTGCCCTACCAACTCACAACTCGTGAAGTTGTTCAAAAAAAATATGATATTCTCAATAAAAATGGCGTCGTTCTTCTCAATATCATCTGATCACTTGAGTGAAAAGATTCTGAGTTTATAATAGCTGAGTACAAGACATATCAATCTGTCTTTCCTGAAGTATTTTTGATCCCTGTCAGAAATACTGACAAAGAACAAAGACAAAATATTATCCTTGTTGCTCTTAAAAATCCAGAAAATGTTTCCTATACGACAGAAAATGCTGATTATATCTCTTATCTTGCGAAGAGAATAACGATTCCTCTCGATACAAATATTCCTATTTTGACTGATAATTATGCTCCTGTTGATTATCTCGTTTCGAAGATGGTGAATTAATATTTATTTTTTAAAAAATTTTTTATGGCAAAAAACAAAGACTGGCTCAATGATGATGAAGAGACAACGATTATCGTTAAAGATTGTAACGGTGCTGTTCTCCAAGACTGAGATACTGTAATGGCCGTCAAAGACCTCAAGGTAAAATGAGCGCCTG
>CAYUZH010000022.1:1719-12838 GCA_964449635.1 uncultured Candidatus Peribacteria bacterium
GATATCAAACGTGGAGATAAATTTAAAAATATCAAATTAACGGATGATGTGGAACTCATAGAATCAGGCAAGATGGTTCTCCGAACAGAATTTTTTAAGAAAGCATAAACAAAAAATCTCTCAATTTGAGAGATTTTTATTGTATATGTATCACCACTACTTCTCCCCTTGTTCCTACCCTTTGAGGAGCTCACCAAGTTCCAACTCCGCTTGTTGTTATGGATGTAAGATTCGTATCTTTGTTTATTCCATGAACATATTTTCAATAGACACTCCAAGCAATGAGAGAAAAAGGCCACATTTGCCCTCTATGAGTATGCCCTGAAACGACAAGATCAATCGGGTAATTTTGTAATGTACTATGAAGGGTTGGTTTATGTTTTAGAAGAATATTTGGGGTATTTTGATTAAGTTTGATATTCTTAAGTGTGGACTCAAGTCCCGCTTTTGTTTCAGTGTCATGGTACGTTACTCCAATAAAATCAACCCCGTCTATGGTAAGTTTCTTATTGTTAAGAATTTTGATATTTGCTTTCTCAAGTGCTGCTAATATAGGACTGGTATTGCGATATTCTTCATGATTTCCATTTGAAAAGAGAACTCCATACGGAGCTTGTATAGAAGTAAATTCCCCTGCAACAGCATCAAAATCTATCGTTGGTCCATCAAAAAAATCTCACGGAATAAGGACAATATCAGGAGCTATTGTATTGATAGTCTCTACTAATTTTTTTGCCTCTTTTTGGTTATAGATATTTCCATAGTGAGTATCAGCAATCATCACCATTTTTTTGCCATGCCAATTGTGTTGTCACTTGAGAGTTACACTATACTCAACGATACGAGGATGAAAACTTGTATAGAGTCCTATGATATTGAGAATGATAATTCCTCCTATAAATATACCTACGTGCCACCATGACGTATAGGTTAAACGAAAGAGCAATGCAACAAAAAGAGCAAGAAAAGAAGTCACCAAAATAGTAACCATCACTCCTATCCAGACAGCTCCATACTGATAAATAAAAGGAAGAAAATTTGGAGGATTGGAAGCATTGCTCAATAGAAGAGACCCTATAAAGAGGGCACTACTGAGAAGTCCAAAAATATATATCCAAATACTATAAGGAGTGAGTACCGTAAAAAGTCTTGTAAAGAGAACGAGACTCCCATAGGTTGTCCCTAAAATAATACTTGAAAACACCGAAAGAAAAATCAAAATTTGTGTCATAAAATAGTTTAAAAATCAATTTGCAGGAAGTATATAGAAAATAAGGCTTTTGAAAAATTTTTCTATGTTTCATAAAAAACCTCTTTCAGGCTTTAAAAGAGGTTTTTTATTTATTTTGTATTTTATTTTTGTACTCCTGTACCAGTAGCTGGAGTTGGTGACATCATTTTTGTCCCTGTAGAAGTTATTGGAGAAGCTTCTGTTCCATTTTGTCTTGAAGGCATTTGCTCTGGCATTTGATCCCCTCATCTATTTGATTCACGAGATCCTCTTTGATCATTATATCTTCCTCTTTCCGTCATTCCTCTTTTTTCAAAGTCTCCATGACCTCTTCCGAGAGAAAAAGATGAACCAATAATAATTCCTATAATAAGTGCGAGAAGAACCGAACCAGCAAAAATCGCATGAGGATGTTTTTTACAAACTTCTGGACAACTCATAGAACAAGTTTTTTCCGAATGATTTGTTGTTTCTTTTTGTTCGTTCATATATTTTTAATTATAAAAGTAATGAACTCAGTCTAGCATAATAAGGTAAGAGAAAAGTAAGAAATATATTTTATTTTGCTAGGGTAATTGTGATTTCAGCCTCTCCAGACCAATGATCTCATTGCATAAGGCTTTCGTTAAAAATAAGTTGATATCCTCCAAATTGTTTCAGTTCATACTTTGTGGTTGTTCAAAATGGTCCATCCATCGTTCCATCTGGGAGAATAACTTGAGAAAATCGGAAGTTTGCTGGCTCTTTATTTGGAAATGCTATCTCAACATTCATAGCCTTTGCTTCTGAATTTATAAAAAAAAGCTTGGTGGCTTCTCAAGAAACATGTTTTATGGTGACAGATTCTTTATTTGTCTTATCAAAAAGGAGAGTATACTCGTTCGTTGCTCAAGAGAGTGTATTCGTAAGAGGAGCTTGATGTTCTTCTTTACTTCCTGTATTTACAGATCCTGTAGATACTATCGTTGATTTTTGTTGATTTAGTGAACAACTACTAAAAAGAAAAACAAAGCTTATAAGACAGAAAAGATATATTTTCATATATGAATAGTTATAAAATACAGACGAGTATACTACTCTCTTCTCGAGAAAGAACAAACCTATCTTTAAATAAAAAAAAGAACGATTAAAATCGTTCTTTTTTTTTGAGTTTTATTTCATCATGTTTGTCCCCATCGTAGTTCCTGTTTGAGTTTTTATATATCCCCAATCCGTAAGCCATTGTTTCATCTGATTGATTTCTTTTTGTTGAGCAATGATGATATCTTGTCACATCTTTTGAAGTTCTGGATGTTTCGCATTGACAAGATATTTTGCCATATCAATCGCTCCTTGATGGTGTGGAATCATCCCTTCTAAGAATGCTCTATCAAGTGCATCTCCACTCTTTCCTTCAAGCATCGCTCCCATATCTCTCATACTCATCGACATCGGATCAGACATATCCATACCTGAGTGATTCATCATAGTACTTGAGTCATTTGTTTTTACCTCTTCACATCCTGGTATATCTGGCATGGTTTCACAATGTTCTTGCATCATTTGTGAATGCATCCCATTTTTATTTGCTTCTTTTTCACTGACAATTTCGTTTCTCATCATATCTCTCTTTTCCCAAGGCGTATCCATTGTAAAATTTCCTCTTGTGAGGGTAAATATATTCAGAAGAATACTGATTCCAAGAAGTGTAAACAAAAGTATTTTCCAAGTATGATGGCACTTTGCATTTTTACAACAAGTAGAAGTTGTCTCTTGATTTTCTCTCGTAATATTTGTTTCCATAGTAAAAAGTAGTAAAAAAATAAAAAATATTAACGGTATGCTTCACACCCTGCCATTTCAGGCATCATTTGGCAATGTTCACGCATACCAGCATCTCAAGATTCTTGTGGTAGGTTCACCTTATAAGATTCAAGAATTTGAGACGTATTTACATCGCTTCCATCACTTCAAATATGTAAATTATCAGTTTGCATCATTCCATCCATATCATCCATACTCATACCTTTCATATTCATCATTGAGTGTGGATACATCATCATATACACTATCATCAAAAACATAGCTCCATTTTCTAAAATAGTTACTTTTGTCATCGGGAGTTTCCAATAAGTTCCCATACAAGCACAAAGAACCTTTTTTTTACTTGCAATCACTCTATAAGCACTCACGATTCAGAGAATTGATACAAGAAGAGCAATTATATTTATTTCTCGCATAAATAACATTTGAGTGTTAAATATATACAAAATTCCGAGTACTATCTCTATAAATGGATATATATATCCATAGGGGTACCATTTTTGTGCAATGATATCGTACTGAGCAAAACTTTGAGCAAAACTTCTTATATCAGGAAGTTTCAATGTTCAAAAAGCGAGAAACCATATTCACATCAGATACATCATAAAGGTATTTGATGAAAAGAGATAACTCAAGACTATACTGAGTAAAAATATACTTGTGAGAAGTACATAAAGTGGGAATAATGTATTTTTTTCTTGTGTATTACAGCAATTTTTTGTTTCCATAGAAATTATATTAAGAATTACATTTTTTAATGATGATGTCAGTGATGCTCGTGTCATCCCTGAATTATTTTCCACCCACTCAAGACAGCCAGTCCTCCCATCCATAAACTTACGATGATATCAGGATAAATAGAATGAAAATATATCGTCAAAATACCTGCAATAATAATCAGTACATTATTAAGTGCATCGTTTCTAGTACAGAGCCTTTTATTTTCCCAAAAAGAATTTTGAGTTTCTCAGATTTATCATGAGCATAGATACTTGAAAAATAATTTGCTCCATCAAAGAGAAAATCAAGTGCGTCAAGTATTAAACTACTCGAGTTTGAAAGTATACCCATTATAACTTCTATAATTCCCATCGACGTATTACTCACTCAAGCAAAGAGAAGAGCATGTTTTAATTTTTTTGCCTTTTTCATAGTCTTTTTTTTAAGTAAATTAACAATCTCCTCATAATCCCACCGCACAATTTTCGGTAGGTGGTTTTCATCTCTCAGGACATTTTTCAGAGTAAAGACAAGATTGATCACTCACATTTTCTATTTGTTTTTTTATTTCTTCACTTTCTTCATTTCAATAAGTGATAAGTATTTTATCCAAATCTACCAATTCATAGTTTCCAAATAATGTACTTTCTTTTCCATTTACAAAAAACTTTAAAGTATTTTTCTTATCATTACAATACTTTTCTCCCGTATCGAGTACGAAACACTCATTTGAAAATGTTATCCCTATACTCGTAAATAAATCTCCGAGAGTTTTCTTTGTTCGATGTTTATGGATATTGTTTCCATTTCCATCATGAAGATGAGTATCAGTATCGAGAGGTTTTTTATCTGTTGATTGATATCTATCTTGTCATAAATCAAGTACTTTTCCATTGAGATATACTTTGATATCAGCATGTTCATGGACTTTTACTCCTGTATCTTTTGGTGCTTTTATGATTTCTGCATTGATAAGAGTTTCGAAATCTTCATAGGTTTGTGGATTTTGTATCTTTTCTCCGTTAAGAAAAAAACTCGGAGTGCCTCTAACTCAAAGCTGTTCTCACGAAGACTTATCACTCATCACTCTTTCAAGGAGTTCTCATTTTTGTGTATCCAATCGAAACTGAGACATATTGAGTCCTAATTTTTCAGCATAGGAATACAGTAGGGATATATCAGCAAATCGTGATTCTCCCCATGTTTGTTGGTTTTGAAACAATACATCTTTCATCTCAAGAAACTTTCCTTGTCTGGAGGCAGCTTCTGCAATAAGTGCTGCATTCGTACTGTTTTTATGTCATGGAAGTGGAAAGTACCTATACACAATAGTGAGATCATTTCCAAACTTTTCTTTTAATTTCTTCACCACAGGAAAATAAGCACGGCATGATTCACACTCAAAATCAAGATATTCAACCAGTATAACTTTTGCGTCTATAAGTCACTCGATATGATCGCGAGAATTGAGAGTCAATAATTCTTTAGGGTCTATAATTTGACTTGTTGTATCCTTATCATAAGACATATAGAAAAGTCCGAGTATCAATCAAAGCATACTTATTATAAAAAAAAGAGTTCCGTAATTATTTTTTGATTTTTTGTTCATACGCTCGAATTATTACATAATAAAATTATTTTCTTGTGGCAACATCCCACGTACGTACAAGTTCATCAATAAACTCTTCCTTGGATTTTCCATGTTCTCATGCAAAAGCTTTGGCTCCACAGCAGTTCAGATGATTTCTCAAAAGCTCTCTATTGAGACTTTGAAGTAGTCCCATACAAGCATTCACTTGATGAGCAATATCAGCACAATAGATATCATTCTCTATCATTTGTGATATCTTTTTCAAACTTCCCTGTGTTTTTTTTATATTAAGCGAAAGTTTTTCTTTGTTTTTGAGCATAGTATAGTTTTGCTAGAAAATATTGAAATCCCCTATGATTTCGGTATACTTTAAGAGCTTTCTACCAAAAGCAACTCTTGTGTAAAAACAAGAGTTTTATTTTGAACAACAAGCACATCAATTTACACAAGAACAATTTGTACAAGTACATGTTACACAAGCACAGTTTTTAGTATTCATAATTTAAATAAGGTTAATAATAGTTTTTTTATTTTCATAAACCTAACCATAGGGTATCGATATAATATACGAGAGAATTTAAATAAAGGTAAAAAGAGAAGTTTATTTCGCTCCCCACTTTTCTTGCCATTCAAGCAGGTTTTTTATCTCCCCACAAAAAGAACATCCTTTCTCCGTCAGTGAGTAGCGAATTTTGACTGGTTTTTCTTGGACGATTTCTCGCTTGATGAATCCAGCTTCTTCAAGTTCTGTCAGACGAGCTGTGAGAATTTTTTGATTGATATCTCCAATCTCTGATTTGATTTGATTAAAACTCTCTCCCCCATCACTCATCGTTTTGAGAATTACCATTATCCACTTTTTGTTCATAAAGTTCAGGATATCTGAGATTTTACAAATTTTATTCATAACTTTTCTCTTAAAAATTAGTTGCAAAAAGAAACTAGATTTATATAATATACTGGATTAGTGTAATTATTTCCCAATAAATTGCAATAGTCTCGTTCATTTTTATAACCAAAACCTCTATGAAAACCCTCCTCTCTCTTTTTCTTCTTTCGAGTATCCTCGTTTGATGTACTCAAATAAATGGAAATAAAACAGAAAACGTTTTAAAAGATGATATTCTTTCATCACAAATACTCCAAAATACTCAGACAGGAAGTCTTTCAGACGCAGAAAAATCATCTCTTCTCCAGATGAGGGAAGAAGAAAAACTTGCGCTTGATGTATACTCAAAACTCTATGATGTATGGAAAGTTACTGCATTTAATAATATCTCTCAAAGTGAATCAACTCATACAAATGCTGTAAAATCACTTCTTGATAGGTATGATATTGCTGATCCAGCCAAAACAGAAGCAGGAAAATTCAGTTCTCCAGAACTTCAAAAACTCTACGATACTCTTGTCGCAAAATGAAGTCAATCACTTCTTGATGCTCTTATCGTTGGAGCAACGATTGAAGATCTCGATATCTATGACATCCAAACTCAGAGTAAAAGTATTGATAACGAAGATATCTTACTCGTCTATCAAAATCTCGAAAGAGGTTCCAGAAATCATCTTCGCTCTTTTATGAGACAAATCACAAAAAATTGAGGAAGCTATACTCCTCAATATATCTCACAAGAAAATTTTGATAGTATCTTGAATTCTCCTCAAGAGCGAGGTGGAAACGGAAGAAATCATTAGTATCCTATTTAATTTTTATATTTTTTAGAACATGAAAAAAATTATCGCTTTTATAAGTCTTTCTCTTCTTCTGAGTTCATGTGGAACCCCAGAGGTAGTCCTTGAAAAATACTACTCAACAAGAATCAGTGAGGAAAGTAAAATCGATATCACGGATAGTTTTGTATGATATGTACGAAGTGATATTACCACCACTCTCTCAAGTGAAGTTGGATGAGAAATTCTTTCTACTCTCGTAAAAGAATGACAGAAAATATCAGCAGGAACAGAGATTGCCCGCATCAATGTTGATACCAGTACTCTCGCATATTTATGAGGAGATAACATACAAGCAAGCCTCGAATCAATGAAACAAAGTATTGCTGAGAGTTTTGATACCCAAGTAAGTGTTACAAAATCTCAACTCGCACAAGCACGCATTGAGCAAGAAGCAAATACCATAGCTCTCACAGATACGACTGCTCTTCATTCAAAACAAAGTGATGCACTTATCAGCAATATAAAAGTAGCTGCCGAGAGTCTTGATACTGCAAAAGCAGAAAAAAGCGAGACAAAAAAGATCTTTGAGACTAAAGAAAGTACGCTCTATTCAAACGCGAAAAATGCACTGACAGCTCTCATTATTCTTGATACCAATATCAATACCTTTGTTGACGAAGTATACGAATTGACGAAAGAAAATGACTATAAAAACGATGATTACTATCAATTTCTTGGAGCAAAAGATTCTTGACTCAAAGAAAAAACAAGAAACGAAGCGATTATCATACGAAATAGTTTCCTCTCTCTCAAAAACTTTTACGAAACAAAAATAAATTCTCTTGCAAATCCTGTAACATGAGACATAGAAAAATGACTTCAAGACGCTCTCACCTACAACGATGAACTCAAAGTATTTCTTTCTCACTTTTATGATGTATTTAATAGTTCTATCGAAAGTGAACCTTATTTTGGAAAGAGTATTATAGAATGACAAAAGAATCGTATCTCTCAATATGGGCAACAAATCGAGCAAGCGCTTATCAGTACTTCTGGAGATATGCTTCTTTGAGTAAAAGGAAGTCTCCAATCTCTTGATGCGCTCAGAGATGAAAAATCAAAAGTACTGACGCTTCTTGATAAAAAAGTACTTCTTGCAGAAGCAAGTCTTGAAAGCATCAATACAAATGCCCTTATGACTCCTGTAACACAACAAACACAAATCCATCAAACCGAAACGAATAAAAAAATGATTGAAGAAAAAATCAATCAAATTCAAGAATCACTGAAAAATCTGGAAGCATCTAAAAAAGCTCGTCTTGATGAAATCAATTCTCAGCTCACAAAAGCTCGAGTTGAAACTTCTCTCCAAAGACTTTCTGCTGAAAAAGGAACCATTACTTCTCCTATTTCTGGTATTATCACAAAAAAATATATCGAAATTGGAAATGTCATTTGACCATGACAACAACTCGTAGAAGTTTCTGATGATAGTAGTAAGAAAGTAGTGACAGGAATCCCAGCAAGCACGCTTGAAAACATAAAAATTTGAGATGAAGTATGAGTTTTGATTGATGGAAAAGATGCTCTTATAAAAGGAAAAATTTCAACGATATATCCATTTCAAAATGAAAAAACAAGAAAGACTCAAATAGAAATACGAACTCTCGAGACAAACAGTATGATGCTTTGAAGTCGTGTAAAGGTCTACCTCACAAAACAGACATCCGCAGGAGTTACAATTCCTAAAAAAGCGATTGTCCAAACGTATTCTCTCCCTGGAGTATATGTCGTAAATAGTGGGAAAGCAACCTTTAAGCATATCAATATTATCGATCAAAATGAAGATTTCGCGATTGTAGAATGAATATTTTCAAACACTGAAATCATCGTTCTTGGAAAAGAAAATATCTTTGATGGAGAAGACTTAAGCCAATACAAAAAACTTCCTGAGTAGTACATATCTTGTCATTCCGAGTAAAACGAGGAATCCCTTATACTTTAAATTTTCAAAAAAATAACGTTTAAGAGATTCACTCAAGAGTACAAGCCGGAGCAAATCCGGAATGACAATAAAATCTCTCCTTTTTACTTTTTACTCTTCTCTTTCCCCTATGTTTTCTCGTCTGGCAAATTTCTTTATACAAAACTCAAAACTGACTTTTATCATCGTTTTGGTAACACTTCTTTCTGGTACCATGAGTTATATATTGATTCCAAAACAGTATAACCCTACTATTGTTGTCCCTGCTTTTTTTGTACAGGTTCCTTCCCTTGGACTGAGTTCAGAAGAAAATAAAAACCTTATTCTCAATCAACTTGAGGATAAAGTAACCGAAATAGAGTGAATAGATAAAACGTACTGAGTCGCTCTCGATAATGCGGTAGGATTGATGGTACAATTTAAAGTTGGAGTCGATAAAGAAAAAGCAAAAATTCGACTCTTGCAAAAAATACAAGAAAATACTCCTTCTTCAACTCTTGATGCCGGAAATCCAATCATACAAACAATTGATCCTGACGAGCTTCCGCAAATTTCGTATGCTCTGAGTTTACAAGGGAAAAGTCCTCTCAATGAGAATGAACGACTTATCTACTTACGAAAGATAGCGCTTATTATAAAAGATGAACTTCGTACGATTCATGGAACGACAACTCTTGATATCGTTGGTGGAAGAAAAAATAATATCGTTCTCTCTCTTGATACACAAAAAATTGAAAGTATGGGACTCGATATCCTCCAAGTATATGAAAGCCTCAAAAGAAATAATCTTGTTTTGCCTGCTGGAAACGTAAGAAACCAAAAAGAAAGAATTTTTGTTGAGACACAAGGAGGAAAAGATACGATAGAAGAACTTCAAAAACTGGTTATCACTTCTGTTGGCGACTCTGTTATCTATCTTGAGGATATTGCTACCTTTTCTCTTTGAGAACTGCATATAACTTCGACTTCTCGCTTTGCCAGTAAAGAAAATACATCTCAAGCAGTCTTTCTCTGAGTTGGGAAAAAAACTTGAATCAATGCGGTAAATTTTACTAAAAGTATTGAAGAAAAAATGGAAGAGATACAAAAAACTCTTCCTCAAGATATTGTCATCAATAAAATCCAAGATGAAGGAGAAAAAGCCAGTGAGGCGACGAGTCATCTTATCAAAGATTTGATTCTCTCGATTGTTATCGTTGTTGCAGTACTCATCGTATTTCTTGGATTTAAAAATGCTCTCAACACTGCAACAAGTATCCCTCTTATACTTGCACTGGTATTTCTCGTTGCCTATATCAATGGAGATAACATCAATCGTATCACCCTATTTGCACTGATTCTCGTTATCGGTATGCTTGTGGATGATTCTATCGTCGTTGTTGAAAATATTCACCGTCATTTAGAACTGCAGGCCATCCTTGATGCTACGGGAGAAGTAGGAACGGGAGTCATTCTTTCTACCATTACAAAAGTCATCTCGTTTGCGGCGATGTTCTCAGTGACTGGAATGATGGGAGAATACATGGGACCGATTCCAAAATATGGAATTATGGCACTTCTTTTCTCGATTCTTGTGGCATTTACTATTAATCCTTGGGTAAGTTACCTTGTCGCTCCAGACGTTCACGAGGGAGATCATCACGAGAAAAAAGCCTCCAAATGGGATATAAGAATTTTTTATAATCGTCTGATGCTCAAAATTATCTCTCCAAATAAACAAGCAAAAAAGTGGAGAAAAATCATAAAGTGGATGTTTTGGTGAGGGCTCATTTTTGTTATCATCTTCCCGATCACGATTGGGATATTTAAAGCTCGTATGCTTCCAAAATCAAATCAAAATCAAGTCTATCTTTGGATAGATATGCCAAGAGAATATAACGCTCAAAAATGAGAAGAAATAGTGAAAAATATAGAAAAATTTTTCCTTCAGAATAAAAAACTGCCCAAACAACTTCAAATTACTGAGAGCCTCTCAAGCACGGTTGGAACTCCTTTTCTCTCTGATTTTTCTAATCTTTTTCGTGGAGGACTCATGAGACAAAATGAATACGAACTCTCGATGAGAATCAATCTTCTCCCAAAAGAAGAACTCTCAGGGAGGCTCAATTCAGAGAATTTT
>CAYUZH010000022.1:12848-17950 GCA_964449635.1 uncultured Candidatus Peribacteria bacterium
GCCCACTTCTGAGGAACTTTCTCCTTGAAAAATTTCCTGATATAAAACATCGACTTCTCGAAGATCCTCCTGGACCTCCTGTGAGGGCAACATTTCTTGCGAAAATCCAAAGTACCGGAACAAGAGAGGGACTTGAGAATTTTACAAAAATGCTTTATCAAAAGATTCAACCACTTGCGAGAGAGCAGGATATCGCTGATATCGGAGTCAGTCTTGCGACGACGTATAAAAAAGCAAAAGTTATCATTGACCAAGACGCAGCTGGAAGAGCGGGAATCCCTGTTAGTCAGATTGCTAATACTCTCGCTATTCTCCTTTCTGGAGATAAAATCTCACTCCAAAGAAGTACTGAAAACCAAGAAAGAAACTATATCATCGTTGGGACAAATCAGGAAAATGATGATTTTGTAGAATCGCTCAAAAATATCTCTTTGACAAATATGGTAGGTGAAAAGATTCCTCTCTCAAGTATGACAAAAATCGAGTATGGGTTTGTCTCTCCAAATATCAATACTGATGAAAAAGAAGAATCATACTATATCTATGGAGAGATGGGAAATAATTCTGTCGTGTATCCGACTGTGAAACTGTACTCTTATCTCTCAAGTAAAGAATTTTTATGAGATGAGTATACTCTCACAAAGATGAATTTTTATGAGATAGAATTTTTATCAAAAACTGATGGACATACCTACCGTCTGGCGTGGGATGGAGAGTGGAAACTTACGATGGATACGTTTCGAGATTTAGGAAGTGCTATGATTCTCGCCATCCTTCTTATCTATCTCCTTATCGTCGCACAATTTCGAAGTTTCTCTATTGCTGGAGTCATTATGCTTCCCTTTCTTCTTGGATTTTTTGGAATATTCCCTGGGTTTAGTATTCTTTATCTTTTGAAAAACGAGTATTTTAACGCCACAGGAATGATAGGAATCATCTCTCTTGCGTGAATCGTCGTTTGAAATGCCATTCTCCTTATCGATTATATCCACATCCTCAAAGAACGTGGTTGGACAATAGAGAAGTCTATTATAGAGGCCTGATATGTCAGATTTATGCCGATTATGCTCACTTCTCTCTCTGCGATTCTCTGAGCGATAAAAATCACTTCTGATCCTGTCTGGAGTGGGCTTGCGTGGAGTATTGTCTGGGGACTTTGAGCCTCTGCCCTTTTGACTCTCATTATCTTACCAATATTTTATTATGATGGGCAACAAAAAGAGTGGGAGAAAGAAACTCCTTAATAAAACTTAAAAATCCGAATAAAAATATTATGCAAAAAAGAGATTTTTATTATAATCTCACACGATTTTAATTTTTTAAATATTTAGAAATATGGAAAATGTTGTTGTTATGAATGAACAAAATTTCGACTCTGAAATAGCTTCTGGAGTGGTTCTCGTAGATTTTTGGGCTGAATGGTGTGGTCGTTGCCAAGTGATGCATCCAAACCTTGCAAAATTTGCTGATGATACAGTTGGATCAGTAAAAGTTGGAAAAGTAAATGTTGACGATGCTCCATGAGTAGCTGCAAAGTTTAGAGTTATGAGTATCCCAACGCTTATCGTTTTCAAAGATGGAAAAGCGGTTGAACAAATGGTAGGAGTACAATCTCCTGAGAAACTTAAAGAAGTAACTGGAAAATATACTGGATAATTTGAAATATTAAAAAAACTCTCCAAAATTGGAGAGTTTTTTTCTTTTCTTAAAGAAGTATGTTACCATAAATAGGTAACTTTTTTATTATGCTTGAACAACTTATAAAAGATGCCATCCTTCTCTCAGATGAGGAAAAAACTCGTCTTTTAGAGAAAATCCAAACAGCTTCTCCTCAAGGGAGAAAAAACCTTGAGAGGATTTTGAGTGAAGAAAAAGATCTTATTATCAGTCTTTTTCATGAATTTTCAAAACGTTCAAAAAAATGAACGCTTGAAATGATTCGTGGGAGACTCCAAAGTTTTGAGATTGCTCAAATTCGCCAAATGGAGAAACAAGATTCAAGCGAAGATATGCTTCCAGAATTCAATTTTTAACTCATCTATATTATGTCTCTTCCTGAATGAAAAAATATTAATGCAGAATCTTCTGCTCCGATTACAAAACTTGAAGAAGTCCAAACCAGGGCAGATTTTAAAAAACTTTTCGAAGATACCATACTTAAGAAAAGACCTTTTGAAGTGAAAAAGTTTATAGAGGACGTTGCGAGAAATAATCCCGAGTTTGTGTCTCTCCTTGAAACTCTTATACAGTTTCAAGAGTCACGAGTACAAACTTTTAATAATGAGCCTAATAATGATGTAAAAGCCTATGAAGCAAGAGAAATAGTCAAAGATACGACTCTTTGAGCTCTCGACAGTTCAAGTGAGCGAGAGAAACTTCTCTCAAAACTTTCAGGCGATGCTTTTAAAGATAAGGAGTGGAATTATTATTTTTGAGTTATTTTTTGAAAAGAATGAAAAGATACTCAGGTATTTGGCAATAAGTTAAAAGAGTTTGCAGACCTTACGAAAACTGATATATTTAAAAATCTCTCTCCCGTAGATCAACTCAAATCATTCGTAAGAATTATCGGAAAAGATGTCGAAAAACTTATACAAGTACAAGATGGGGCTTCTATCCTTTGAAAAATTGAATTTCTTCAAGCATATTTGAAAAAAGTATGAGCGAATATAAACCTGAGAGAACTTCTTTCTACCTGAATCACAGAGGCTCCAGATAAACAAAAACTGAGTGAACTCGCTCTTCTCGCTGATATCGCTTATCTTGATGATAATAGCTACAAAAGAAGTGACGCGAGAACAAATAATCCAGACGATATTTGAAGTGCTGCGAGTGAACAATTTAAACGAGAATTTTGAGAGTGGAAAAAAGTTATTCTTGCATCATCTGGTACAGAGACCCTGAGACAAGATCCAGCTACATTTAAACAAATGGTGAAGACAAAATATCCTTGGCTCCCTCTTGAATTTAATCATCTTTGGCAAACTGGGACCAACGAGCAAAAGAATCTAGAACTTTTAGAGGCAAGCTACAAGGTTATTCAACTTCAACAACAAAAGGAGAGAACTGAGAGACTTGCTCAGAATGCTGATGTACTCAATAACTTTATCCCCCTTACTCGTGATAGTAGTTTTACTTCTGGATTTTCAGCTTCTGCTTTTCAAGATACTAGAAGTGGGGAGATTATTATCTCTGTACGATGAACCGATGGACTTTTCCCACTCAATCCAGATTTATGGTGAAATGACCTTATCATCTGACTTTCAAAAGTATTTAAAGATATGAGACCCACTCAACTCAGTGATTTAAGAAAATTTATTAAAAATTTTTCAGAACAATTTGCTTGAAAAATTGCACAAAATAAAGTTACGATTGTATGACATAGTCTCGGAGGAAACCTCGCCGAGTATACTTCAACGAGTGCAGTCAAACTTCCTGATAATATGAAAGGGAAAACGAGAAGCATAAACTTCAATTGACCTGGGACAAATAATGGAAGTGTTACCCAAACGGCTCCCAGTTTTCGTATCTCAAATACGGATGGAATTGGAAATTTTTGAAAACCTATTTGATATCAAGTAGCTACTGAAACAACAGCCAGTGGAATCGGAAAACATTATATTGATACCGTTCAAAGCGGTATTGCAAAGCAAACAGCGTTTATCAATACCCCTCTCATCCAAAGTATGCTGAAAGAAAGTTTATAAAAAACTCTCCAAAATTTGGAGAGTTTTTTATTTTCTTACTACTTTTACTATCCCACTTAAATCCATTTCTCCTATTCCCTCCTCTACTCACTGATGAAATTTTCTATATAAAAAGATATTTCTAAAAATAATATAAAGTATATTTTTCTTATATTATCCCTCTCACTGCACTGATATTGAAACTATAATTCATTTTGAGACTTCCAATAATACCTATATAGCCTACCTTCCCATCAACCAAAATCGGTTTCAGGATAATCGTATAATCACGAAGATATGGCAAAATATTTTCTTCTCCAATAAAGACATTGACTCCTTCACGAATTGGAAATCAAGAGATAAAATTACGAAAGTTTTTCTTATCTTCTATCATTCGGATGATATTACAAATCCCTTCTCCAAGACGGCGCTGGTTTTTTGAGATAAAGTCAGCAATTCCTGAATATTCGTGAACCGCCGTATCAGCGACAAAACAAAAAGCCACTTCTCAAGTATTTTTTGCAAGCTCGTACACAAGTGTATGAATATATTCTGTTATTTCAGAAATAGATTCATTCCTCATTTTTTTTCCTTCTTCTAAAAAATAATCTGGGTACTGTTGCATCAAATAATTTACAAATGCACGAAGTCCTTTTGCGGTTGGGAGTCTCCCAGCTGAATTATAGGGCTGAAAAATGAGCTCGAGTTTTTCAAGGTTTGCCATATCATTACGGACCGTTGCTGGACTCACTCCAAGAGCGTATTTTTTGAGAAGGGCTTTGCTTCCAAGCACTTCACCAGTATCGAGATATTCTTCGACGATGATACGGAGGATATCGATATTTCGAGGGGTAAGTTGGGACATATGGAAAAGTTATACAATAACTGTAGAAAAGTATAGGAAATAACAAAAAAAATCAACTTTCATCCTTTCATGCCCTATTTTCCTCTCGGGTCATTTGATGAATATATTTGTGATTCTGTCGCAAGGATATTGTGCCGTTTATTTGATTCTTGATTATGAAGGAGTCACTTTCTCATACCACCAGTATCATTTTTTCCCCATACTGAATGATGAAATCATAAGTTATCGTCCGTAACAACTCCTACATGACGAATCATAGTGGCTTTATGAACGATTGAATTTCCATAGAAAAAAGGAATATCTCCAACTTGTGCATCTTCAAGAGGAATAAGTCTTGCTTCACCAAAAGATGATTCTAGTAACTGTCTTGGCATATCTCCAATATATGCTTTTGGGAGAATAACTTTTCCATTTGTAACTCTTTCTATAAAAAATCGAGTAAAAGTAACACAGCAGGTAGTTCAAGGACTGAGCTCATCATTTGCGGTTCTCTTATATTTTGTATCTTTCAGTATATCCAGTACTTCATTTACTTGATCTTTTGATATTTT
>CAYUZH010000023.1:0-337 GCA_964449635.1 uncultured Candidatus Peribacteria bacterium
AGGTCTTTTTTAAGGTTTTCGATTTTTTGAAGTTTGACTCCATCACGAGGTTTGAGGCGGTACTGGATAACCGTTGGTCCTACTTTACATCCCTCCATATCAACTTCGATTTTGAATTGGAGAAGTTTTTCTTGGATCTCAATCTCTTTACGGCGAATCTCGTTTTGATCGACGGGAACGGTCGTTTTACGGTCTGTTAATAAATCAAGACTTGGAAATTTCCAGTTATTGAATTTTGGCGGAACTTTCAAGTCCGGACTCTCGGAGGGTCCGGACTTTTTCGACTGCAAAATACCACTTGCTTTATCAAGGATAGGTATATGTTTTACGATACTTT
>CAYUZH010000023.1:469-886 GCA_964449635.1 uncultured Candidatus Peribacteria bacterium
CTCACGACGTAGCTCTTCGAGCATATCATCATACTCATCACGTGCTTTTTCAGCTTTTTTTGATTTTTTAGTTGGTACTTCTTCCTCATCATCATGCCAGACTTTTTTTGCGTCAGATTTAAAATTATTGGCAAGTTCACTGGCTTTTGGTACGGTTTTTGCTACCGTTTTGACGACATGTTTTGGAGAAAATTTAAAAAGGATAACGAGAGAAAAGACAAATATCCCAAATGCGAGGAGAAAGGTTGTATTTTTTCAAAGTCCCGCTTCCAGTTTTGGAAATAGATTGAAGATTGCTTGATAATCAGACTTAAAATATCCTATCATCGTCACAAGCGAGGTGAAATAAAAAATAGTCCCAAAAAAACGATAGAGATCAAATTTCATATCTTCTTCTTTAAAGAGAAAGACACTAAA
>CAYUZH010000023.1:896-3172 GCA_964449635.1 uncultured Candidatus Peribacteria bacterium
GGACGGTCAATTGTTGGTTTTTCATTCAAGTTTAAACAAAAACAACAGTCAAAATATGATTTTATTGGTGTTATGATTGAGGTAGAAATTGGTTGATTTTGCTTTACGTGACACGCCGTCTTTTTTAGAATGATAAATACTCATCTATTATATGCGTCGGCTTCTGTTTTTCAAATGGAAAATTTTTGAAAGAAAAACTTGTAATTTAAAATATTTTTTTACAATGTGCAAGCTATAACATAAATAATATTTGATGATAACGCTTTGAGATTTAGATAGCTACTGTAAAATAGATGAATACTCAAGAGATACAATAGAAGAGCTTTGGTTTTTGTTTGATACAACGAGCCTTTATATAACAAATCCTGAACTTCTTCAGGAAATACAAAAAGTGACGAAAGCTTTTCTTATAGTTCTCAATCACCCAAATATAAAAAAATCAGATAGACTTGTGCCTATCAATATTCATTGAGTTCTCTCTAAAATATCTCAGATTTCTATTTCTGATGTAAAAAACAAATTCGAGAAAATAATGAACATATTATATACTATGAACTAAATAAAAAATTCCTCAAATGAGGAATTTTTTATTTATGCAGCAGCAAAAACTCGAGGTCAATAATTATTATCATTGACAGGCATGTAACGAATCGCTTCTGGTTTTCTATCTGCAAGAATAACTGTCTTTGCTTTTTCAAATGTTCCAAAAAATTGTGCAAGTTTTAGTGTTGTTTCTTCTTCTTTTGATAATTGTCAGAGTTCGAGAATACTGAGAGCCTTTTTATTGTATGTTCAAAGTTGTGATTGCACAGGAGTAAGCGCAGTCGTTGCAAGAAGTTTTGCTTTAAATGCTTCTCGTGAAGTTTGTACAGCAGCAGGAAGGTTTTCACTGGCTGCTTGAAGTTCAAATTTCCCTGTATCTGCTCACAGTTCATAAGCTCCAGTTGGAGATTCTAATAATTTTGTTGTCATAATCTTAAAATTAAGAAATAATGTGTTTTTATTTATAAACTTTTCCCATTCTCTTTCTCTCGTTGGTGGAACTTCCCCACATTTTGTAAACGAGAATTTTTATCTTGCAGTGGTAACGAGTGGAAGTGTATCTTTTTGAAGCAATGTTGAGATAAAGTAAGCTGCTTCTCATCTCGTTATTGCTTTCTCTGGACGATAGTAACTTTTTCCGAACTGGTCTTTCCAAGTGGTATTTTTATCAAATACTTCGTTGGCTTTTTTATTGAGATCAGAATCAAGATCTTTGTACTCTATCGTTATATTTTTTCCTTCATTGAAAATCAAGTATTCGTACGCTTTTTTGAGAAATGCTTCTCTTGTCAGTGTATTGAAATCACTCACTTCTTGTGGTTTGAGTTTCTCAAGACGAGCGTTTATCTTTTTTCTAAAGTTATCATCTTTGGTATTTTTTTTCATATAACGAAGCGTATTTATCATCCAGTCCTTTGCATCTTTTTCTTTAAGAGCGTTTTCTTGTTGAAAGTATCATTGACTGATTCATCCAACCACTCCTGATTGGAGAAGAGTCACAACATCTTTATAATAGTCATAATCCTTTTTCAATCCTTTTGGGAGTTCGGTTGCGATAGTTTTTGATCAAAGATCTGTTTTCTTATCAAGATTTGAAAGAGTAATTTTTGCACTTTTTCCAACGACTATATAGTCAAATACAAGAAGTCCATTCACTGTGTCTGTATAGCTAAAATCATAGAGGTTTGTATAGTCTTCTTTTTTACATACTTTTTTAATAATTTTATCTATATCTTTTATGTTTCCTTTTTTTATACAGAAGAGAACATTTTCATTTGAAGTCAGTCTGTAATTTCCATCAAATTTAAGATTTACGATATCACGTCCTGATGAATCTTTAAAACGGAATGTTCAGGTTTTATTTTCTCAAACAACGACTTTTGAGTTTGCGACAAATTTTCCACTTGTTGGTTCAACTTTTGTCCCTTCCCCATAAACATTTATTGAGAGAGTTTTTATAACTTTTTGTCAGATTCTCATTCTGAGCGTTGTTGAACCTGCTTTCAAAGCCGTTACTTTGATATCTCTTTTTCCATCTGTAAAGTAGTAAAGTTTTTTAGGAAATACTTCAACCAATGATGTATCTACTGTAAAACTCAATTCTCATGGAAGACTTCCTTTGAATCCTCTTCCTTTTCTATCTGTGATGTTAAGTCCAAGAATTTTTACTTCTCCTACTTTTATATTTCCACCAATACTATCTGTTGAAATATTTACATCGTAGCTTTTTAAGA
>CAYUZH010000023.1:3182-5655 GCA_964449635.1 uncultured Candidatus Peribacteria bacterium
TCTCTTCGATTTGTTCACGAGTAAGAATATTGGTTCTATCAATCTTTTCTATTGTTTTTGAGAAGTCTCTAACTACTGTTTGTTGTGTATCAGAAAGTTTTGTAGCAACTCCAGGAAGTGAAAAATTTTCATATTCATTTTTTGCTTGTGCTCTCGTTTTTGGTCCCCAGTATCCAGCTCATGTATCAGAAGCAGAAGAAATAATTTTACGAGATATTTGGTATGCAAGAATATCATCTTCGATATCTGCATAATCTCCTGTTAGTCCTCATTTATAGATACCAAGATCTCTGAATATTTTTTGTACTTTTCTGATATAATCGGATGGAGAATCACGATATACTGTTATATTAAATATATCAATAGTATCTGAGTCATCACTTTCAGAAGGAGCTGATGTTTTTGAATCGGTTGGATTTATTTTCTCTGTTTTTATTTCTATGGTATCAAGAACTCCTCCTTGTGTCTCAAGAAAAAGAAGTGGGTCTATCGTATGTTTCTCAAGAAGAGGAAAACATATATCAGATTCAGAGATTTTACTATAACTATATGGACATTCTCCGTAGTCATAATAATAAGGGTGAAATTTATATTTGAGATCTATTTGAAAATGGAGATGATTCCCAAAAGAATTTCCTGTATTTCCAACTTCTCAAATTTTTGTTCCAACCGTTACTTTATCTCCATCACTTACGGTGATTTTAGAAAGGTGAGCATAATTTGAAACAATTGTTTTTCCATTAATATCATGTTCGATTGAAACACTATTTCCCCATCCAAGGAGATTTTCAGCTACAATCACTTTCCCATCTGCAATAGCATACACAGGAGTTCATTCAGCAGTCGCTATGTCAGTTCCTTCGTGTCATCCATTTCAAACATCCCACCCATATTTGTAGCTTGAACCCCAAAGAACGGTATAAACTCTTGTATATATATTATACCCTCCATCTTGTTTGAGGTACTTTTTATAGTCACTCGTACGAAGAATTGGAAGATCTATTTTACAAGCATCTGAGAGTTCAGAGTATTTCTGAAATCTACAGTCGAGTGCCGATATCTTTTGGAGTGGGTATATTACCTTTGTCTCAGCGAGCGTATTACTCGTTATGATACAAGGCAATATGCAAGAGATGAAAAGCAATGCTTTATTGATTTTTATTTGCATACTCACAAATTAAAAGTTATTTGACATTTATATTTTTATTGTTTTAAATATAAATTACATCTATATAAAAACATATATTTAAGTACTTGTCAAATATTTGATTTATTTTTTAATAATAGTTTTTTAGAAAGTAAAAAATCCTCCTAGATTAGGAGGATTTTTTATTAAAATAGATGATTAACTATTCTCGGCTCAAAGTAAAACTGATGGAATAATCTTTGAAGAATCTAAAAGAAGAGTAACTTTTTCCTGAACTTTTTGTGTATCTTTGAGAGGTTTTAATCATCATTTTGTATAATTTATAAAATCTTTTGAGGTAATTGTGATATCAAAATCTTCTACTTTTCACTTCTTTCATTTTCTTAAGACTGTTATGAAAAGTTTTTCATTTTTTGATTTTATACTTCTTCAGAAAAAATCTTCCACTCCATTAATTTTTAAAATATCACCTTCTTCTAATAAAAAGCTTCTTTTTTCATACTTATTATTTTTTGTTCTTTTTGGTAATAAATACCCTTCTTTTATAACCTTATATATTGATCATTCTTTATATTCTTCAATAGATGGGCGAGTAAGCTTTTCCACTTGATTTTTTGTATCTTCTTCAACTTCTTCTACTTTTGGTGCTTTTCTTGGTCTTACTACGCTGATTTTTATTCATTCAAACATTCTCGAGAATGTCTCTTTTGATACATAATATGATTTTTTAGAACGATTTTTATCTGCTGGTTCTATAAATATCTCTATAAATTCATCATTCTCTTCTCAATCAAATGATTCTACTTTCGTAAATTCTATATGATCTCATTTATATATGATAACAGAAGCTAAGTTTTTTGCCCAACTATCAGTTCAGATATCTCAAACATATGTCATTTCAGACTGAAATTCTATATTTCAACTCTCCAATACAATAACTTTTTTATCTTTTAAGTCTCTTTTTGGATCAAAGAATCTCGCTTCTCAGGGAAGATTTTGTTTCTCAAATTTATTTTTTGCCATAATGATTGTATAAAAAAATAAGAACTACAAACATATTGTAGTCCGTATATTTTATTGTCAAATAATATTTTACTTTAAAAAAAGCGAGTTCGTTTTTCCCCCATTTTCATCTAAAAATGCCACATATGTGCTAGTATTTTTATTTCGGTTTTTCAGCTATATTTGATTTTAATAAATCATTAACTCATGAAACGCCGTAATTTTTTTAAAAATGCAGCCCTGGCGGGTGCCGGAATAGGTTTGGTTTCCTTAAAAGCAAATGCCCGAAGTGCGAGTTCCCTTGCTTGTACTCCTCGTCTTTTT
>CAYUZH010000023.1:5665-16137 GCA_964449635.1 uncultured Candidatus Peribacteria bacterium
ATATTTTACTTTAAAAAAAAATATTTTTTAATATTTTATTTAAACTCTTGTTTTCTTTGTGGGATTGAATAGTAATCTAGTAAATAGGTTGTTATATCTTTAAACATAATCGCCGCCGTTGTACTTCAGAATTGGTCAACTCTCGAACGTTCCAGTTTCACAATCACTACAAATTTTGGATCTTCTGCTGGAGCAAATCAAGCATACGAAGCAACCGTACTCGCTGGTCCTGTCTCATACCCCCCTGGACGAGCTATTTGAGCCGTTCCTGTTTTTCCGGCGACACTATATCATGCAACTCATCAATTTTTTGATACTCATCTCACGACACTATCAACGAGCATCGCTGTTACTGTTTTGGAAGTTGATTCTTTGACAACTCTATGGGTTACTTCTGGTTTATACTCGATAGTTCTTCCATTTTCAAATACGAGCTTTTTTACTATCATCGGGCGGACATACACTCCCCCGTTTGCGATGACACTATAGGCAGTCGCCATTTGAAGTGGAGTCGCTCAAATTCAATATCCGTATGATGAAGTAAAAAGTTGCGCACGAGACCATTTCTCATAGGGAGTAATTGATCGACTAATTTCCCCGTCAAATGTTATTCCTGTCGGTTTTCAAAAACCAAAATCATTCAGATATTGAAAAAATAAGGCTTTTCCTACTCTTTGAGCAATACGAATCATTCAAACATTACACGAGAAATTAAGAGCGTTCGCAAAGCTTTTGTATCAAAGACAACTACTCGATACATTTTTGATGGTAAAGTTATCGATACGAACTTCTCCTGTATCGTTGTACATATCGTATCGTTCTATCTCTCCTGTATCTATCCCTATGACTACTGTCATCGCTTTCATAATACTTCCTGGTTCATAAAGTCCTGATACCGCATCATTTTTATAAACCCCTGCTCAAAAGTCATTTTTATACTTATATTTTACCAAAGCGAGATTTCAAAGTTCTTCATTGGTAGCTGCTCGTAAATAGAGTTTCTTATTATCATAATAATACTCTTCTCATCGTTCGTTATCTTCAACAAACACCACCTTTCAAAGAAGATCTATCGCTGGGTTTGGATATTTGAGATAACTTACTTTTTCTATTTCATAAACATCCCCTGGTATATTAGCATCAAACGATGGGGCACTTGCCATCGCAATAATTTCGCCTGTACGAGGATCCATAACAACAATAGTTGCTTTATTGGCACGATAGTTTTTTACTCAGGCCTCAAGAATTTCTTCTACCTTTCTCTGTACATTTCTATCAATCGTCGTGTATATATCAACTCATGCTCAAAGAATATCATTTTTATCAAACGATATTGGATCTATAATTCTTCCTGCAATATCTTTTCTACTCACGATTTTTCAAGATTCTCCAGCAAGAAGCTCATTAAAATATCATTCAAGTCAATAATGTCAAACTCCTGCATTATCCACAAATCATACAACCTGTGAACCTATCTGTTTTTCAGGATAAAATCGACTTGCCTGTGGTTCCAATATGATAAAGTTTCCTATTGAATTTTCTTCATCAAGGATTCATTTTTTCATTGCCTGCCTCTCTTCGTCGAGGTATTTTTTTACTTCATCTGTTAATCAGATAGAAATACGTGAAATAATGGGAATATATTTTACTGCCCTCTTTTTTGCTGCCTTTTCTACATCCTCTGGAGGAATAATCAAAATAGTCGAAAGTTGTTTTACTACATAATTTATATCGACAATCTCTTCTGGATTGAGAAATACATTATTTTCATTGACATAGACTCCTTTCATTGAAAGATTAAGAATTTGTATTGATTTTTCTGTTTCAATAGCTTCCGCTAAAAGTACGCTCGTCACTTGAGATTTTGAAAGCTTTGAGTACAGTCGTTCTTCTATGAGACTTTTTATAATTTTCTCATCTTTTGTAAAATTAGGTATCTCAAGAAGATTGAGAAATTTAAGAAGCCCCGAGTAACAGTCTTCATCTGTATTGAGGTAACAAAGTTGCTTATACACAAGGTCTCGTAAAAAAGACTGTAATCTTACTTTATCTCAGACCATTTGAGGATCAACAGCGACATCATAGAGGTTTACGGAAGTACTGAGAACCGTTCCACTATTCGTAGCTGAATAGATAGTTCCCCTGGTAACAGGAATACTTACTTCTGAAAGTTGTTGTTTGTCAGCGAGTGATTTATAAAAGTCATTATTGAGAACCGTATAAGAAAAAACGGTACTCACAATAAAAAATGAAAACAAAAGAAAGAACCCAATGATGAAATATTCTCTTGGATAGATATCAAATAGTTTGAAAAATTCTTCTAAAATGTAGTTGAAGGAAATCTCTTTTGTCTTTTTTGCATTCATAAATACATCTTGGTATTTTTACACTCGGTATAATATCCAAAAAGCAATTTGAGGCAAAAGGAAAATTTTATTTGAAGTAAGAATATTTTTATGAACTTTTTCTTACTGGATAGTACACATATCCATAAAATCCTGTTAATTTCATATACTTTGCTGGGTTTTTTTCGGAAGTATGAGATGATCCTGCCGCAACTGACATAGCATTTGCATGTCTATACATACCATCCTCTCCTTTGATTTCAACATGTCAATAGAGTCTTCTATTTTTTGTTCATAAAAGAGCTCCTTTGTTATAAGGTATAATAGCTCCTGCTTTTGCTTCATCTGGATGATTGACTTTTACTCGAATCATTTGTCATGATTCCACGGACTCATCGAGTACTCATTTCCAGAGGTATCCATCTCTTGAGCTTCAAAACTCTTCCATAGTAAATCCTCGTACACCAAAATTTGTAAGTGTATCTCAGGTTCCTTTTCCACACCCTGTTGTTCCTGTTGCAAGTTTTTTTCAATAACTAAATCTTCGAACACTATATTTTCAAAATTCACGAGCAAGAGGAGTATAGAGAAGTCCTTCTATATTTTTTACTATCTCAAGTTTCATTCATGATACAAGTTTTAGAGTTCTTTCATTGGTCAAACTTGAATATGTCCCGTCTCCATTTGCTATATAGATATCTTTATCAACTTTGATATATTTTTCATTTGGAGCAAAGAGCTCTTTTGTTGAAAGAAGATTTTCCATAAAGGTTCCTTTCTCGACAGAAAAGACTCCATCTTTTAAGAAGGTTTCTCTGAGATTTGACTGTAATCAGAGTGATTGAATAATCTGTTTTAAGTTATTTGAAAAAGTTTTTCGAATATCTGGAGGAAGTGTCAAAGCAAAAGATTCCAAAGATCTGAAATCTCCACTTCTCATAAATCCTATAATATCCTTGAAAGAATCTGACTCACGGGATTCTACTTGAAGAGAAATATTTTTCACTTCTGAAAGTTTTTTTACTTCATTTCAATATTGATCTCTAAATGTATTGCCATCATTTTTATAGAGGATGTTATCAACTTTGATATATGGTTTATCTCCAAAAAATTCATAGACAGTAAGACTTTCTTTAAGAAGTGGGTGAAGTTTTCATATATTTTGATTTCCTCCTTGGAGAGTAATTTTTTCAAAGAACGTCTCAAAAGGGTTTGAAGATAAAAATTTCTCTCTCATTTGAGAAGAAAGTCATCATACTCTGATAGAGCTTTTTATAAATGTTATAAATTCTTTTTGTTTTTTAATATTTTTCAAGTTTCCCAAAACTCTTAAAAGAGTATCGATATCAAAATTTCTCTCAAATACCTGAATCTCCGAATCAGGAATATCCGTTATAATTCAAATTTTGTCTCGAGAAAGCTTCATTTTTGAACCAGAATTTGAGTAAAAATCTCCTGTATTTGCACGTTCTTCAAGTGTTTTTACTTCTTCAAATTCCCCGTCTTTTTCATCTCCATTTTCTGGCGCCCTCTTATACATTACCCCATTCATTTTAAGATATTGATAATCTCCAAATAAATCATAGGGAGTAATTATATTGAGAAGCTCTTTGGAACCATGAAAATTGATAGTACGCCCATTTGATGTATTTCCTCCTGCAAGAGAAAGAGGAAGATTAAAGAATATCTCTTTTCTTGCGTATTCACGATTTTTTCTAATAGTTTCTCTAAAAGTAAGAATAAAATTTTTATTTCAGGCTTCAAGAGCTACTAATGTTTTTATTGCGTTTATATTTTTAAGGGAAAATGCTTTTTTTATAATTATTTCAGAACCTATCTCCTCCTTCACCCCATTATTTGATTGACGAAAAATAATAAGTTTTTTGGTTTTTACGTCATAACGGTAAAAATCACCACTTTGAATCCCTAACTCTTTCATAACAGCACCATCAATTCCATATTTGAGAAGTCCAAATTTAGAATCACTCATATCTTTATCTGAGAAGACTTTTCCTTCTGTAATATCTCTAAGAGACTCTATAGATTGAAAGAGGTCTTTATTCATCACTTTTTCATAAAAACTTGGGAAATCGGTTTCAAGATTGTCTATTCAAAAAGCAAAGAAAAGTTTTTGTTTTTCTTGAGGTTTTAATTTTCAAAACTCTTGCTTCATCACGCTAAATTTTTCATAGTTCGATTCAAGTGGAAAATCCGTATCTTTACGAACGAGTAGTTTTTTTGTATTGTTATTGTATACAAAAGTAACTCCTTCTTCGTTTGTAAAAATGATATCTCATTTTTCTATACCAATATTTGAAAATAGTTTTATAAATTCTTCATCTTCTATTTTGGTAGTATTTGAAAGCTCTTCTAAATTGAAAAGTTTTGATAAATCTGAATCCTTAAATTTTGCATAAAGTTCTTTTGATTTAAGTTTTGATACATCAATTCAAAGAAGTCTTCAAATTTTAACCTTATCTTCTTTTGTTAAGGCATTAAATTCTACTTGAGAAGAAAGAACTTGTCATTTTTTCTCATTATGAAGAAGTTTCGCTAAAAAGTATTTTTCCCCGTCATCTGATTTTATTTCTCATTTTTTACTTTTATCACTTCCTATTATTACATAGTATACTTCTTCTTTATTTTCTTTTTTTTCTATGACATCTCATTCTTGAATTCCAAGTTTTTCTTTTATTTTTTGAATATTTCCATCCTTCATCTTTTGTATTTCTCTTTGGATAGAGGCATTGATATCTGATATATTTATTTGAGGAATAACTCAAATTTGAATCTCTGGCGAACTCACTTTTGGTGTTTCGTTTACTGGAGTAGGAGAAATTGGACCTCTATTTCCTACCGCTCTATGAGTAATATCTTCTGCTGTTGTATCGAGAAGTTCTGTTACTTTCTTATCCTTTGAAGCTGATTGTTGAATCTGTCTTGTAAGTTCTTCTCACGTAAGTGCTGGTATATTTGAAGGAAGTGGAATCGTTACTTCTACTGATTTTGGTACTGAAACTGGTTTTACTGGAGAAGGTTCAACTCCTCTCAAAGGTTCTACTTTTGATGTTTCAACAGAAAGAGTATTATCTCAAGAGGTTGCTCACGTGATTTGAATTCATTTTTTGTCTAAAGATTCTTTTATCGCTTTCAGTGTTATTGGTCAGAGTTCCCCATCAACTTCTATATTTACCTTTTTTGCTTCTTTGTTGAGAGAACTTTGTACTTCTTTAACTTTTTCAGGAGTTGTTAATCAGAGTTGAGCAATAATTTTATTATATTCTTCAAGATTTTTTCCATTTTCATCAACATTTGCTAATTGTTTCAAAGTATATGCTTTTTTATCGTCTGGAAGGGTTTTTAAAGCAATAAACATACGTTCTCAAAATATGCCATCAACGAGGTTTCCTCGAAATCAAAGAGCCAGTTGAATTCTTTTTCTTTGTCCGTTTGTAAAAGTATCGTATTCATTTTTTATATTTTTATACGCTTCTAAAGAACGAACTTTTTGAAAAACAATTTCTCTTTTTAAGTCCTGCTGTTCTTTTCTCGTATCATCAACGACAGATGAAAAAGCATCTTTATATTCTGGATACTTTGATACAAGAGATTTGATTCTTTCTCTGAGATTATCTCATCTAAACTCAGATTCATTGAGTATTTTTTCTGACATAGAGTGTAAAAATAATAATTACTTTGTTAAAAGAGTATCATATTTCTTCTCCTTACGCAAAAAACGACAAAAAAGATTTGCGAGATTTTACAATTTTTATATAATCCCTCTTGCATTACTGGCGTATTTTCTGGTTTTGCTCTTATTTATTAATAAAAAATACTATGGCTGTTACAAAAGACGTAAAAAAGAAAATATTTTGAGATTTTTCAAGAGAAAAGTGAGATACTGGTTCTCCAGAGGTACAAATTGCAATTCTCACTGCAAAAATTGAAAACCTAAAAACTCATTTAGATACTCATAAAAATGATAATCATTCTAGAAAATGAATTCTCATTATGGTTGCAAAAAGAAGAAAAATGCTTGATTACCTTAAAAGAAAAAATCCAAGTAAATATGAAGAAGTTCTCGCAAAACTTGAACTCAGAAAATAATAAAAAAATCCTCCAAGTCTGGAGGATTTTTTTATTCTACTTTTGTAATTTTATGTTCTAACATTTTCCCTTTTAAATTTATTTTTACTCGATCAATGAGTCTTTCGATGAGAGTATAATCATTGTCAGGAATAACGAGTGTAAGATAAAGAAGAGTTTTATCAATTCATTCTTTTTTAGAAGATATTTCTTCTATATTCATACCCATTGAGTAAATAATATCACTCAATTCTTTAAGGATTCAAATTCTATTTTGAAATTTAAAAAATATGTTTGCTGTGAGATTTTCTTCCGTTCACTCTATATATGCTGGTAAAAGACGTTCTTTATTGACTGCTTCTAAAAGTTTGCAACCTATATTGTGAAGTGTAAAATTTCATCTTGTATTTATATGAGCTATAATTCTTTCAGTAATACCTTTTCTCATACAAGTACTACATTTTTTATAAGAAATTCCCCTTTCTCAACCAATAATAATTTCGGACTCTCATTCTTTACGTAGAAGAATTGGCTTTTTTTCTTTTTTATCACTGATGGTAGAAAGTGGTGTTCGCCCTTTCATAATACGTCTCATCAAAGCAGAAGGAGTCAAACTAAAATTCCCAACCTGCTCAAGAAGAAGAAGTCTTTCTTCAACCGAATATTCTCTTCATTCAATAATTCTTAAAAGAGAAAGTTCTTTGTCTAAATTTTCAAGTCCAGCATTTTGTAAGTACTTATTAAGTATTTCTTTTCCTCTATCTCTGTTTACATCTTTATTATCTTTTTTGAGATGACTTTTTATCACATCTTTTGCTCTCGTTGTCTTTGCAAAAGAAAGCCAAAAAGGATTTGGTTTTTTATTCTTATCAGTAATTATTTCTATTACATCTCCATTCGATAACTCTTTATCAAGAGGATACACTTTTCCATTTACCTTTGCAATGGCAAGATGAAGTCCTAAATCAGAATGGATAGCAAAAGCGAAATCAACAGAGGTTGACCCTTGTGGAAGATTTATCGTATCACCTTTTGGAGTAAATACAAAAATACGATCTTTAAAGACGTCTATCTTCAGAGATGATATAAGGTCATTATTTTCTAAACTTTCTGTTATCTCTTTAAGTTCTCTTACCCAATCTATATCTTGTGCAATCTTGCTTCCCTTTTCTTTGTATTCAAAATGCGCGGCTACTCAGATTTCTGAATATTCTTTCATTTCAAATGTTTTTATTTGAATCTCTGTTGGTTGTTTTCTTGAATCTTTGAGAAGCCCTATAATAGTCGTATGGAGACTTTTATATCCATTTGGTTTTGGAGAAGCTATATAGTCTTTAAACCTATTTGGGAGTGGTTTCCAGATATTATGAATAACTCAAAGAACTTTATAACAGTTTTCTATATCTGGTACAATAATACGTATTCCAAATAAATCATAGAGTTGTTTGGCATTTTCAAGTCCTTTCCTTTGAATTTTTTTATGCATAGAATACATCGATTTAACACGATAATCAACAGAATAGTGTTCAATTCACGCTTCATCAAGAGCATTATTTATTTCTTTTGCAGCATTTTTACTAAATTCATCGATTTCTTGTTTTAGATCTTGTAAATCTTTTTTTATTTTTTTATAACTTGTTGAGTCAAGAATTTTAAAACACTCTTCTTCAAGAGCATTTTTTATATTAAAAAGACCCAATCTATCAGCAATTGGAGCATAAATATTGAGTGTTTCCATCGCGATTCTCTCTTGTTTATGTTTTTTAGGATGGTGTTTAAGCGTCCTCATATTATGAAGCCTATCAGAGAGTTTAATAAATATAACTCTCAAATCCTCTGCCATTGCAATAAACATCTTTCTCATGCTGGCAATATTTCTATCTTCTCACTGATATTTCACCTTTGAAAGTTTTTCCATTCAAGAACACAAAATTGCCACTTCTTCTCAAAATTCTGTTTTAATATCATCGTATGTAATAGGAGTATCTTCTATGACATCATGAAGAATACACGCTTGAACCGTATAGATATCTGGTTTGAGTTCAAGAAGAATAATAGCTGCCTCTACAGGATGAGTAATATATGGTTCTCCTGAGAGCCTCACTTGTCCTTCATGAGCTTTTTTTGCATATTCATAGGCTTTCATCACTTCCTGTTCAATGAATGACAATGATAAAAACGGTGTATAGAGCACCATTTTTTTCGCAATCATATGAATTTTTTTCTCAAGTTTTGTATAATCGTACATAGAAAAAATATTACTGATAGTATATTATGGTACATATTTCTCTCTATATTTTAATTCTCTCTTTTCATTGTACAAAACTTCAAAAGAAAAGTAAAGAAAAAGTTCATATAAAAGTAAAAATGACTTTACAATAACGAGAAAAACTATATTATTTTTTCGTTATTTCTTAATTTTCTCATATGCAAAGAAAATTATCAGCGTTTACCCTCGTAGAACTTCTCGTCGTCATCACGATTCTTGCTATTATATCTGTTATTGCTTACCAAAATTTTTGAGGAGCGGTTGATAAAGCAAATGGATCAAGAAAAATAAATGATGTTGCTACGATTGAAACAGGACTTCAACAATATAAAGTAGATAATAATTACTATCCTGCGGTTGATATGTATTCTACTACTAACTTATGGTGATATAGCTGAGCAAATGCTACTGCTTCAAATCAAATCATTGTTACAAAAACTGGGCAAGAGATAAATACTATCGTGAGTGCAAGTGGAGGAGGAAGAATCATGGGAAGTGGTGCTTTGAATGCAACTCAAATAGGGTCAAAATGAACTATCTCTCAAGCAGGTCTTTGAAAGACTTACCTGAGTAAAGATCTCTATGATCCTGAAGTTGGTGATTTAAAAGTAAATAGTACCAGTAATAAAATGATAGATCATGGTATCGGAAGGTATGTATACTCTGTTTACAAAAAAAGAGTTGGTACTGGAACAACTTGGTGAACGGATAACAAGCAAGGAACAAATTATAACATTGCCTATACTATTAAAAAAAATGGAAGTGATAAATATATAACAAAAATTGTCGGTGATTTTGATTCAGAAGCTTGTTTCGATGATAAACCAAATTGTCCAAATACTCTTATCTGACTCAGTGATGGAAGCGAGGAAAACAGTACCAGTGACCAAGCAAATTATGGTGTGCCGTATGCTGTTGCTGATTTCAAAACTCAATAAAATAAAAACTCTCAAATTTGAGAGTTTTTATTTTTGTAAAATGGTGATAAAATTTTTCTCTGTATCAAAAAGTCTATTTTCAATAATTTGAAATCAGGCTTTTTTTGAAAGGTATTCTAATTCACCCAATGTAAAGGAGTGGTAGTATCGTTGAAATTCCCCTATCTTTATCTGAAAGTCAGAGCCTCAAAAATCATTTTCACTTCATGGGATTTTTGACTGAGAATATTTTTCACGATTAAAATTTGATTCTAATGCCCAGTTGGTAAGAAATATTTTTCCTCAATTCTTGAGAAGGTTATTTGCATCCTGGAGAACTTGTATTCGTTCTTCTATTTTTTCTAAATGGTGAAAAGAAGCAATAAAAAAGAGAGTATCAAAAGAATTTATTGGAAGGAGTGGAATGTTTCTCATATCGAGAAGTTGAAAGTTTTCAGTCAACAGTTTTCAGTTAACGGAGATACTTTCTTGTTTGTTTTTATATATTTCTTTCGCTTCGTCGAGAAGTTTTTCAGAAGCGTCGATTCAAAGATAGTTCTGAAAACAATTTTCTTGTTTTTTTAATTCTCAAAATAGTCGTCCATTTCCACAACCGATATCAAGGACATCACCAAATGGAGCATATTTTGTGAGAAAATACTCTATTTCTTCCCATTTCATATTTTTACGGGATTCTGAAAATGTATGAGCGAAGTTATCGTAGGTGGTCATAAGAAATAATTACATCCTTTCTGGCATATCAATAGCGAGAATCGAGAAAGTATCTTTGAGGATTTTTGCAAAAGTATCTACGAGCAGGAGGCGAAGATTTCTCTTGTTTGCATCGGTTTCGTT
>CAYUZH010000023.1:16147-17505 GCA_964449635.1 uncultured Candidatus Peribacteria bacterium
AACTTTTGCGTAGAGTGAGTTGAATTTTTTTGTGAGTTCATACGCGTATCCTGCGATGATATGTGGGAAGTTTTCACGACTCGCTTGGAGGAGAATATTTTTATACTCCAAAAGACTCTTTAAAAGTTCTTTCTCTTCAGTAAATTCAAAGTTTGCTGAGGGAATATTTTCGTTTGTTGGAACTCAGTCTCATAATACTGATTTTGCTCTTACGTAAGCGTACTGTATGTATGGACCACTATTTCCTTCAAACGTCATAAACTCATCCCAATCAAAAACAACATTCGTCAGACGACTCTTGCTCAAGTATCCATATTTTATGGCTCCGATTCCGATAGTACGAGAAAGTTTTTTCAATTCTTCTCCTTGAATATCTTGGCGTTTTTCAAGGATAATTTTTTCTGCACGAGATTCTGCTTCATCGAGAAGGGCTTCGAGGCGAATAATTTTTCCTGTTCTCGTACTCATCGCTCCATCTTTGAGGGAGATAAATCCGTTGGCGGCGTGAAAGAGTTCGATTCCTTCTACCCAAGCAGCACGGCGAGCTATATCGAAAACCTGAGAAAGATGCAGTTCTTGACGAATATCGACAGAGTAAATTATCTTTTTTATGTTTCCCCAATTCTTCCCATTTTCATCAATAATTTTATTGTTTGAATTGTCTGTTCTGTATCGAATAGTTGCTAAGTCTGAAGCAAGGTATCCATGAGTCCCGTCTCGCTTTTGGAGAATAGTTGAAGGCATCTTTTCAAACTCTACTCAAACAGAATTATCATCGTTTTTAATCGCAATTTCTTTAGATATGAGCTCTTTTACTACTTCCTCCATAGGAAATTTTAAATCAGGATACTTTTCCATCTTTGGAAGTCCCAGTCCTTCATAAAAACTTTCTCCAATGTTATAGTCAGGTTTTACATTGAGACGTGCAAGTTGGATATTCATAAAACGAATACTTTCTCTAGTTATATTTTCCCAAAGTTTTATACTCTCCATATTTCCCTCTGAGAGAAGCTTAAACTCAAACATTGCTCAATTTTCTTTATTTAATCTATCTTTTTCGAGTTCTTTACTTATTTCCTCTTCATTTTTTCATTGAGTATCAGTTGTATAAATGTGGAAATTTACATAAAGTTTGAGAATAAAATCTACACCTTCAGTTTTTAGTAGCTTATCAAGAATAAAATCTCTAGTATTAAATTGTTGACTTTCTTTAGATAAAAAGTCATATTTTTTTAATAATTGCGTATCTTGAAATATTGCAGTATCATTTTTCCGTGCCCATATTAATTTTCCAAATATTCCTCCCCAATCTCCGATATGACTATCCCCTATTACATTGTAACCTAGTTTTTTGTAGA
>CAYUZH010000024.1:0-1149 GCA_964449635.1 uncultured Candidatus Peribacteria bacterium
AATTGATCCAGTGGTGATACTCTGAGCGGGAGTGTACTTTGGTGAAAAGTATCCAACTTCTGAGGCAATGATTTTTGTTCACGTATTCAAAAAATGAAGCGTATCTCCTTTTTTTACTTCTCAGGAAAATATCTTGATATAACTCACAACTCCACGATAGGTATCGTACTGACTATCAAAAACAAGCGCTTTGAGTTCTTTTATCGCAGGATCAAGTTCTCCACTATCCGCGAGAAATATCTCAGGTTCTTTCACTCGTTCAATCACGGCATCGAGAACCGCTTCGACGTTTTGCCCAGTTTTTGCACTGATGGGGATGATATCTTCACGTTTACACCCGAGAAGTTGGATGACTTCTTGTGCAACTTTCTCTACATCAGCCGCTGGAAGATCGATTTTGTTGATAATGGGGATGATATTGAGATCATTTTCTATTGCCATATACACGTTAGAAAGCGTTTGTGCTTCGATTCATTGAGTCGCATCAACGACGAGAATCGCTCACTCAACCGATGCGAGACTACGAGATACTTCGTATTGGAAATCAACGTGTCCTGGAGTATCGATGATATTGAGTTCATGTCCTTTCCAGTTCATACGAACGGGTTGGAGTTTGATAGTAATTCCACGTTCTTGCTCAAGTTCCATCGTATCAAGCATTTGTCCGCGGGTCATATCACGCTTTTGCATCGTTCCAGTGATTTCAAGAAGTCTATCAGCCAGCGTTGATTTTCCGTGATCGATATGGGCGATGATACAAAAGTTTCTAATATTTTTCGTGTTCATTTTGTTTTCTAAAGGGCTAAAAATTCTAGAGTATTTATAAAGAAAAAGAAGGAAAAAGCAAAGGAATATTGCATATCGGAGGCGAATAATTCAAAAACACTCTTTCTTTTTTTTTCGTTTTTATAATAATAAGAACGTTATCTCTCTAAAATACAAAATATGAAAATTGTATCCATTCTTATTTTTTCTTTGCTTATCCTTGTATCTTGTTCAAAATCAAATTCGTCTGAAGAAGTAAAAAAATGAGAGTCAAAGAAACTTTCTGATAAGGTTGAAATCGTTTCACCAACACCAAAAGAGGAAGAGATACAAAATTTTCAGATACGATGAACTCTTTCAGAAGAATCAAGAAAAACAGGCATT
>CAYUZH010000024.1:1206-1764 GCA_964449635.1 uncultured Candidatus Peribacteria bacterium
ATAAAAATCTTTTAGGACAAAAAGATACCGTATATTATATTGTCTGACCTCATGGAGATGATATGAGTGGAGATATATCTCGTTATCTTGAAGCAAAAAAAATAGCAAACCCAGTGGAGGATATGTATTATGAAGATAGAATTTTGACAGCTCTTAATACGCTTTTTTCTATAAAAACAGAAAGAATTGATGATACTCATACGAATAGCCTTTCTAAATCTGATTTAAAAACAGAGAAAGTAGAATTAATAGATGGAGTGATGCATATCTATCTAAAATGAAAAATTGTTTGATCTGGAGTTGTTCTCGATGCATTTATAAAACCTCAAATCAACAAGACAATCCAGGCATATTCTACAAACTATAAAGTATACCTGAACGGAAACGAAAAGAGCTGGAAGTGTGCTTTAGATATGAGTGGTGAATGTAAATAAAAAGAGTATGGATGTCGTTTGATGTTTTATATATTGTGAAGGGGCGATCCTGCTCCTGAAAAGACAGGATCATAAGCCTCAGCCAAATACATGGGGGATTCCTGGCTGAAAAGTTGAACTATGA
>CAYUZH010000024.1:1774-11726 GCA_964449635.1 uncultured Candidatus Peribacteria bacterium
AAGAAATTTTTACTCAAAGATTATGAAATACTGGATAGACGTCGTTTCAAAAGACCATGTACAAATAGGTCTTAAAAATGGAATTATACAAGCCTGTCATGGGAAAAAATACCCCCTTGCAAATGTCAAAGCAGGAGACAGAGTTATCTTTTATTCTCCAAAAGAGAGTTTGAGTTGAAAAACTCCTTTACAAGCATTTACCGCAGTAGGGACGATAAAAAACGATGAGATATATCAGTTTGAAATGGCTCCAAACTTTATTTCTTGGAGAAAAGATATCGATTTTGAGAACTGCATCGAAGTATGAATTCGCCCGATTATCGATGAACTTGATTTCATTACAGACAAGATACACTGGGGATACAAACTTTGACTTTGATTATTCGAGATATCGCAGTCAGATTTTGAGCGTATTTATAATCTAATGAAGCAATAATGACGAAAGAACAATTTCTCATCAATATTTCTCATATTCTTGAATATTATAAAAAGAAACAAAGCGAGCTGAGAAATCTCAACCTGTGAGTTTCAAATGTTTGACCTGAGAGAGAAGTCCTCGATACATTTTTAGCCAATATAGGGCTTGAGAAAAATGAAGAGACCTACTATGCCGCTTTTATGCGTCTCTCGATGTTGAAAGAAGAGGCTTTGAGTCTCTATCTTGATAAAAAAATGAGTGAAAAAGAATCTCAAGAAGTTCTTTTGAAAGCGTACAATTATTGTGTTTTATTCCATACTTCAATCCAAAACGATATCACTGAGTATATAGAAAAAAATAATCTTCTTTCAGATTTTTATCTTGCTATCTGGAAGTCTCTTCAAAATATCGGAACAAGTTTCAATGCGTGGTTTCCTCTCTGGCAACAAAAAATCATTTATGATGTGAATCACCGTCTTGAGAAACAGTTTGATGATTACGGAGAAAAAGTGATGCAATTTCTTCACCAAAATAATCTTTTTGATACAGGGTATAATGGGAAAAAGGCAGATAGATGTTATAGTGTTCTTATACAAAATGAAGAAAATTTATGGCAATCAGTTTCATATTTTGAAGGATTTCCAGATGTTATAGGCGAAATAATACAAAAACTTACACAAACTCTCGAAACATTAGAACGTTTAGATGATGAAATATATGGGCAAAAAGATGCTTATAAAGCGTATTTTTTGGCGTTGAAGAATGCTTTTTCTGAAACGAATACTTCTCTTTTAGTAGAGCATTGGGGACAAGTAGATGTTGCTTGGATGCAAATCACATGACCGCTTCAACCGAGTCACCCACTTGAATATTATGAAGATAATTATCGTAATGCGGTTGCTCCTGAATGGGATATGAGAATAGTCGATGAGTCCATTCTCCAAAGCGACGTATCAAGCAATATGTTTGCAATGTATGAGATACTATTTTCTCAAAATGATAAAGAACAGTATAGAGAAAGTTATGAGTTCTCGCTTGCAAGCATGAAAAGAGTTCAACTTTATATATCAACTCCAGTACTTTACTATGGATCAGAACTTGCAGGACTTTTTTCTGCTCAAGTTGTCCCAAATGACAAAGTCGTCAGTGATATATATGGAAAGAAAATATTTGCATTTCCAGAGTTTGTTCTCTTATGAAAACGTTCTCAGCCACGCATGAAACTCAGTGAACAAATATTTGAGAAATCATTCTTGGATGCCTACTACTCATATCTGAATGGTGATGAAAATATATTTTACAAAGTCTATGATATCGAAACAATAGGGCATGAATACGGTCATACTCTGTGGCTCTATAAAGATTCTGAAGAAACGATGAATGATAGCGGAAATTTTTCCAATATCGAAGAATGGAAAGCAACGGCAGGAGGTCTAGTCGCTTATTTTCTTGCTTGAGATGATACCTACCTACAAGAAGTACTTCTTGATCATGTATGGAGAAGTGTTGGACTTATGAAATATAGAGAAGTAGAAGATGTGATTCCATACTACTGTGAATGAATTATCCATCTTACGCTCCTATTTGAATCTCAGCTCTTGGCATACAAGGATGGAAAAGTCGTATTTCAAAATTCAAAAGAAAATATTCAAAAATTAAAAGATATGTATATAGAAACCTATAAAAAAGAGAGAAAAATATACCTTGAAAAGCAAGATGCAGATAATTTTCTTTTTGATTATATAGTGAGAGAAAATGGAGTTTTTCTCCCAAAACAAACGTGAGTAAGAGATTTTGTTGAATCATACTACCAGATGTATCAACAAATTGGAAATGAAATATCCTAACATAAAAGACCTCGTTTAGAGGTGTTCTATAATATGTACAACTTCTTCTCATGTTTTTCAAACTCACTCTTTTATAGCAGTAGGTGTTTTTATATCTCATCAAGAAATATCTGGTTTATCTTTTTCAGCTCTTTCAAAAGCATCCTTAATAAGGGTTCCAGAATCTTGAGTATTCCCTCAGTTTCATCATTGAAGAGTTTTTATTTTTGTCATAGATACTAAATTATTATGTATTATTTAAAATTTCATCTACTATTCCACTCGTTGCAAGGGCTTGTTTGATAAGGGGGCTATCAGAACTATTTTTAATACTATTATATAATTTTCAGAAATCTACTTTTTTTCATTGAGTTATGGCTAATACAGCGTATGTATAAAGATGTGAGATAATATAGGGGTTAAAAGCTTTGATGATACGAGGAATGGGGCTATCATTTCTCCATCACATCATAAAATTAAACTCCTCAGGGTTACTCATTTTCCTTTTTCTTCCTTTTTCTTCAATATAACGTTGACTATTAGTGACACAATAATCTATTCATAAGTGACATCGCATTTTTCTCCCAGCAAATTCTGTATCGTATCATACAACCGCATCGATTCATCAAAAAATATCGTCATACGAAGTTGTTCAATAAACAGAAATATTTCAGTTTGGTACCTGCTTTTTTAACTCTTCTAGAAGGACATAATTGAGAATCATCTCAAGGACGAGCTTCAAAAAATGATTCGGCATGCTTTCTATATCACGAATTTTTTGTAGTTTATCAAGAGGTATATAAATATTTTTTCCATCAGCTCTTTTGGGATATGAGAAGTCTTTCATACTTTTTTCATACCAATCAATCAGATTTTTTTGTTCTATCGTGAGAGAGATTCTTTCGATTTTTCATTTTCTATATAATCTATAGGTTTGTTCGGCAAATTCATGTACCTTTAAAAAATGAGGATTATATTTTGATAAATTTTCACTCATTTCGTCTTTTGTGTCGAGAGTTATTTTTGTTTTTGTATTTGTACTCATAAAAAAAGATAGGAATTTATATTATCCTATCATAAAATGCTTTTTTTTGGAAATTCTTGATTATATCATCTCTACAATCTTGAGTTCTTGGTCTTTGAAAGTATAAAGTTTCGCTGGTCTGTTGGTTGATTTATCCTTTTCTCCTGTTTCTTTGATGATATCGAGAGAAAATATTTTCTTTTGAAAATTTCTTTTGTCTATTTCTTTCCCAGTAATAATTTCATAAACCTTTTGAAGTTCTGAAATTTTAAATTTCTTTGGAAGAATTTCTTTGGCTACATTGGTATACTCCATTTTCCACTTCAACCTTTGATGAGCATATTGTATGATATGAGCATGATCGTAAAGGAGTTCCATATTTGGTATTTCACTCACTTTTATGATATCCACTTTTGTAAAATCAACACTACTGAGAAACGAGTCAACAGATACAAGGGCATAATAACAAACAGCAACAACATGAGCTCTTGAATCTCTTCCTGGATTTCAAAATGTATAAAGTTGTTCTTTATAAACTCCTTCTATACCTGTTTTTCTTTTGAGGATATCATCAAAGTTCTCTTCAAGAGTGAAACCACGAGCAACGATTCATCCAGGGATTCCAATTCACTTTATATATTTGTCTTGCATCTTTGAGAGAACGACACAGAGTTCTCCGCGGTAAATGGTAAAAATAACAATATCAAGAGCAAGTACTGGAATCGTGAGTTCTGGATTCCAAATATCAAATTGTTTCTTTTCAGGGATGAGCATATATTTTGAAGATAAAGAAAATGAGTGTATACAAGACACAGTATAAAAGGTTTCTGAAAATTGCAAAGTATTTTTAAAGGTATAAAGATCCTTATTAAAAAATAAAATACAGTATTTACAACTATTAAACTTACTTTTTTATTTACACCTTTCTATTCACTTGTATAATCTAAATACATTATTTTTTTAACTTTATTTAATATGCTCTTTCCAAAAAATTATAACTTTGGGAAATTGTTTCAAGAACTTTCATTGAGTGTAAAAGATATATCGTCATTGTTTAATAATGTATGTATAGATTTTAAGGACCTAAAAGAATATTCTTCAAAGGCAAAAATAATGGAGAAACAGGCTGATACGATAGCGAAAGAAATAATGAATCAACTCAATATATCTTTTATTACTCCGTATGAAAGAGAAGATCTTCATCTGCTTGCTGTTGAGATTGATGATATCGTTGATTATATAGAAAATGTTATTCATATGTTCCGTATATATGATATAGAAAAAAAACCAAAATTTCTAGATGAATTTTCTCAAGTATTCCTTTGAGCAAGTTCAAGTTTAAATGAACTTATAATGGAAGTATTCCAAGATAAAAGAGATAGTACGAAAATACAAAAATTAGTTGTTGCTATTCATGAATATGAGTGACAGGCAGATGAGATTTATCTTGATGCGATTCATAAGCTTTTTAAAGATGAGAAAGATCCAATAGAAGTAATCAAATGGAAAGAAGTGATAGAAGAACTTGAAAATATCGCAGATAAATTTAAAGATGTATCAAATAGTTTTGTAAATATGCTCATCAAAACTTCATAATATATCTTATATTTTTATCTTTCATTTTATGGATCTTATATTTTCTGTTTTTCAATTTGTTATTGAAAATCCATATATAGTCTTAATTATAGCAGTAGCTTTTGCTTTTGACTTTACGAATGGAATGCATGATAGTGCAAATTCTATAGCGACAATTGTTTCTACTCGTGTTCTTGCTCCAAAATACGCAGTTATATGGGCAGCATTTTTCAATTTTGTTGCTGTATTTATAGTATGAACAGCGGTTGCGAAAACTATAGGGAAATGAATGATAGATGTAAGTATCGTCACTCCAACTGTTGTATTTTGTGGACTTTTGTGAGCTATTTCTTGGAATATATTTACATGGTATTGGGGACTTCCTACGAGTTCATCACATGCTCTCTTAGGATGATATCTTGGAAGTGCCGTTGCAAAAGCTTGAGTTTGAGCCGTTATACTTTCTGGTTGGACGAAAACAATTATTTTTATTTTTCTTGCCCCAATTATTGGGATGATATTTGGATTTATTATTATTGTAGCTTCCACATGGATGTTAAAAAATGTTCGTCTTCAGCTCGTAAACAAAATTTCAAAAGTTCTTCAGCTACTTTCTTCAGCCCTCTATTCTATATGACATTGAGCCAATGATGCACAGAAAACAATGGGTATTATTGTCAGTCTTCTTCTCTCGGTACATATGATTGATTCAGCAGAACCTCCTTTATGGGTAATTATTTGAGCTTATACAGCTATAGCTTTTTGAACGATGACGTGAGGATGGAAAATAGTAAAAACAATGGGAACAAAATTGGTAAAACTTAGACCAATCGATGGTTTTAGTGCAGAGACAGCGAGTGCGATTACTCTCTTTACTGCTTCTTCTTTTTGAGTTCCTATTAGTACGACACAATCTATTACTTGATCTATCTCTTGAGTAGGTATAGCAAAAAATATGAAATCGGTTCGTTGGGATGTCGCTGGTAATATAGTTATGGCTTGGTTCTTTACGATTCCATGAGCATCGGTTGTTTGATTTGTACTTTATTTTATGTTGAGTAGAGTTCTTGGAGCTTAAAATACTTCCTTTGAAATAGAAAAAATCCTCTTTAATTTCTAAAGAGGATTTTTTCTATAAGTGGACGAATAGGGAGGAGTACAATGTTACCTACTTGCTGTTCTGAATCTTTATTCTTGGGAAGAGAATCCGTTGTATAGAGAGTATCAAGAGAGAGTGCGAGTGTTTTATGAGAGTCTCCAGGGAAAACTCCATGAGTAGCAAAAGCATCAACTCTTTTTGCTCAGAGTTTTCTCAAAAGTTCCGCTGTTTCTCGGATCGTTCCTCCACTTTGGATAAGGTCATCAATAATAATTACTTTCTTACCAGTTGGGTTTCATTCTTTGATGGTGATTTTTCTTGTATCACCCTCACGAACTTTTGAACAAACGATAACCTCATATCACTCAAAATCAAGAGAAAACCTCTTTTGAGCGCCTTCATCAGGAAACACAATGACTGTATCACGAGGTATTTGTTCTTTTATCAGGCTCATTGCGGTATGAAGTTCGGCATTTATTCTCTGAGAATCAAAGAAAAAGCGTTCTTGAAGAGCATGGATATCAAAGGTATGAAGAGAATTTTTTGCATTTCTTCCAGATGGAATCCCAGAGAATTCGTCAGCGAGATATTTTGCGGTCGCAATTTCTCATTTTTTTTGAATCCTTTCCATCGTCCCTGTATGAAAGTAGGGAGCTATGATACGAAGTTTACTGGCGTTGTAATCTATGATTCCTCTCATAAGAGCGATTTGCATAAAGAGATCTTCATCACGAGAGAAGTCTCAGATATAGGTCACTTCTTGATGCTCGATATCTTCTTTTACATGGTGAATAAAGAGGTTCGGAGTTCCATCTCAAAATCTCTTAAAATCAACCTTTCAGATTCGTACTTCTTTTGGATTATTTGCTTGTATTTCTTCTCAGAGATAGCCAAAATTTGGATGTGTAATAATTGTTTGCATCGCTCTTTCTTTAAAAATATTTTTCCAGAGAAGAGTAAGTGATTTTTTTCATCCGTCAATTATTTTCGATGTATTTGAAAGAGTGAGAGTTTTCATAGGTAAATTATTAAGAAACAAATGATTGTATCTGTTTACTAAGAGTTTCAAGACTATCAACAATCTGAATCTCAGGGCGTATGAGACCGATTTGTATATCGATATCTCTTTTTCTTTTGTATTCGGGGTCTCGTCATATAAAAATTATTTTATTGAGATCTCGAGCATATTTTCCAAGTTCGAAAAGAGTAATCGGACAGAGAGTCTCAGGTGGAAACCAAAATGAAATCATTGAAGCCCTTTCTAAATGGCGATGTTCCCAGGTGATTTGCTCATACTCCATATCTGGATTCCTCACATTAAAATTAGCTCTTCTTGGGTTGATAAGAGTAAGAGAAGTATCCTTGAGGGAGGATGTCATTTCTTTTTGCCAATCACTACATCCTGTAATTCATCCAGCGAGAAAGAGGCTTGTTTCATTTCCTGTATACTCTTCAGGACATTCGATATATTCCATAAAATTAGGTATTAGATTCTAAAATCTTTTTAAGGTGATGATTACTCCAAAAGAGGGCAGAGAGAACATTTCCAGCAAAAATCATTCATTCTTGTTTTTTCTGTTCCAAAAATTTTTCAAAATCATCCTCTCTAATTTCATGTACATTGATATCTTCTAACTCGCCAAGATTTTGCTCTCATCTTTCTCAAGAGACGATAATAGAATAGAGATGAGTCGTTTCAGAGGTAAGTCCGGCAGAGCCAGAAAGTTCGAAGAGGTATTTTATACTTTCAATCTGAGAGTATCCAGTCTCTTCTTTGACTTCTTCTCGCATAATCTCTTCAGGAGATTTTTCTTTATCGCAGATTCCAGCTACGAGTTCAATGACTCTTTTTTGAACTGGGAAACGGTATTGATCGATGAGGATAATATTACCTGTATTTTTGTGACGAATGATTCCGGCAACGGCTTTTTGATTGTTATTTCTTGATACCATGTCCCACTTTCAACCATTTGAAAGTTCAAGAGTTTTTGTTGTGAGGAATTTTCACTGATGTTGTATAGTTTCTCAGATAACTGAGACTTGTGTTTTATTAGGAGTATTCATAGAAGGTATAGTTATAAGTATAAGTTGTTTGTCTGTATAAATTCTGTCACTCAAGGAGTGAGTAGAGAATCAACGTTTTGTTGTGTTTGAATCATCTCTCTTGCGAGCGTACTTGATATTCATTCAATATCGAAATCAACAAAAGTAGAGTGTTGCATGTTAAAAGGGTTAGGAATAGGATATCATTTTCGCTCTATAAATATTTTTTTGAGAGTATTCTCTACTTTATGGTCTTCGTTTTCTGCCCAGTTTGGAATTTGAGGTATAACATCAATTCAAAATATATGAAAAAGTTCTATATCTGGTTGAAGGGTAGAGAAGTATAAATCCATTCCAACCGTCGTAGTATTCCTATTATTTTTATTTTTGAGGAAATAATCCGAGAAAATAAGGGGATATCATTCATTTCTTATTTCTTCAAAAAATATGCTCAATATTTGTTCTCGAAAATGATGTTCGATTCCATACGATTTATCAGTTCTTGGTCACGTTGGGGCAAATATAACCTCCTGAACAATACCATTATTAATAACTCAAGTAATGATTTTCTTATGAGCAAGAGTGGGAGGATTAAAAGCTCCAGCATAGAGGGCTACTTTTTTCATACTTTATTTATTAAGTGTATAAAATACATTTATTTTTATTCAAATAAAAACTGCTTAAATCCTTGTTCTTGAAATACTCTTTGATTCCATGTATTGAGTTCTTTTTTTCCTATAAGGAGACATATATCTCGAGAGTGTTTTTTTACCATGAGTTTTACATCTTTTTTTCTTCGTATAAATGCTTGTCAATCAAGATATATACTCATTCCATTTTGTCTGCCAATATCTTTTATAGTAAGTATTGTTGTATCATCGATGATAATAGGAGGTTGTCACTTTGGGCTAAAAGGAGCTTTTGGATTAATGATGAATGAATGATTTGAATGTGGAAGTATTGGTCAGCCAAGAGAAGCATTGTGACCTGTAGATCCAGTAGGAGTGGATATCAATATACCATCTCATGCTATTTGTATGCTTCCAGCAGTATTTGAGTTGATATCAAGAGTGAGGATTTGTCATCAGGCAGCTTGTATGTTAATCTCGTTGAGTGCTATTCATTCAGTAGTTTTATCGTTGTGTTGTATTTTTGCTGAAAGAAGAGAGAGGTTTTTTTCTACAAATTCTGTTTCTCCGATGATGTTTCTTGAATTGAGAAGAAATCATTTATTTCAAAAATTGATTCAAAGAAATTTTTTTCATTGGTTAAAATATTTCTTTGCCGCTTTTAGCATAGTACCATCTCATCCTAGAACGATAATTACATCACGAGCTGTATTTTCTACCAAGTTTCTAAGTTCTGGACTTGTAATAAATTCTCTGAGATCTTGAGATTCTTTATATTTGAAAGTTTCATAGTAGATACGTGGATGATTCATAATAATTTAATAAGTGTTAAATATACATTTATTATAGTTCAAGATTTTTAAAAGCAAATATTTTTTATTTTTTTAAATTTTTGTTCCGTCTCAGAATTTCTCTATAGCAGGGTCCCTGAATTCTGTATGATGAGTTTTTCTTACTGATTTTGAACAAGTTCTTTGTAGAAGCCAAGTTTCAGATATATTTCCAGCATCATCTCTTGGAATTCAGAGGGAATCTTCTCATGTAACTGATAAATCTCTGAGTATCTCGTAAGCAGCTTTTGATATATATTCCGCATTTCTATATTTTGGAGAGACGATTTGTGAGCTCTGGTTATCGACATCATCAAAGAACCCATGTTGGAGTTTATGAAGAACAAATGCGAGAGGACTGACTCATCATTGAGTCTCTATAGAATGGTCTCTTTTATAGGACTTCGTTTCTGGAACGATATCAATATATTCTCTATGAATATCTTTTCCTTCTTCTGTCAATATACCATTGATGATAACTTCTTTGGTGAGTGGACGTGAATCTTCA